>CAYSGM010000022.1:23299-30267 GCA_964430595.1 uncultured Candidatus Cloacimonas sp. | reverse complement strand
GGTTTGGTGGTAAGCTACATTGTAAGCTTCCATGTGGATCTGTTTGAATCTGCCAAGAGCGGATTGAAGCAGGGTTACATCGGCTTCCTGCATGCTGAAGGCTTCTTCACTCCTCAAAATCAAGCCTGGTTCCTTGCCGGTATCTTTGTCTTTGCCACATTAATCGGGATTGCGGGGCTGTTTGTGTTGCATCGCCAGCCCGAGCGTCCCATGCGCAATGTAGCTACTCAGGGCTTACTTTCCCGCTATTCTGAGCCTTTTCACGATAAGAACTTCCGCCTGTTGCTGGGTTTCGGTATCTGGTGGATGCTGGCAATTGGGGTAGGCAGTCCCTTCTGGGGACCTTATATGCTAAAAAAGCTCTCCATGAGCCTGTTCGAGATGCAGATGTATAGCACGATACACATGGTTGCCTCGCTGTTTTCCTTTCAGTTTTGGGGTAAATTTATCGATAGATTTGGCAATAAGAGTGCCATGAAGATATGTGTGGCACTGGGCGGACTTAATCCCATGTTCTGGCTTTTCACCCGTGCCGGTAACTACAATATCCTGTGGTTCGAAGGGCTGGTTTCCGGCTTTATGTGGGCTGGCACGGGGATAATAACCACAAACTTTATCCTCAGTATCGCCGCCAAGGGTAAAGAGCAGGTGTATTCCGGGCTCTATGCCGCCCTCACCGGATCGGCTATGATGATGTCCACCCTGGCTTCAGGCATCTTCTACCCCGGCACCAGGGATATTGGCTTCCGTGTTCTGGAGCCGGAACAGGTAGTGTTCGGTATTGGAGGCATCATGCGCTGGCTAGCGATAATACCCCTTTTCTTCGTGGTAGAAAAGCGAGGCATCCCCCTGCGCAAGGCATTAGCAGCATCACTTCTGTATGTCACGGGCAGAGTTAGCGGATATTGGCAGAATCTTTTTAAGCGCATCTAAACAAGCAGCAAGTGATTGACAGAAACAGCCCCTGCAGAAAGGCTGGATAAATAGATATGAAAACTACAAAGCACTGTGCCATAAGATGATTGAAACCAAAGACCTAAGCTGCGGTTACACCGGAGAGCCTGTTCTGAAAGGCGTCTCCCTGCAGATTGCGCCCGGTGATTTTTGTGCCTTGCTGGGTCCTAACGGCGCGGGGAAATCTACCCTGTTATATGCCATGATGGGCTATCTGAAAGCCGATAAGGGCGTGGTTAAGCTATTTGGCAAGGACATCGCACAACAAAAGAAAAGCTATCTGGCAAGGCACCTTGCTTTTGTGCCACAGGAAAGTGTGCAGGAGTTTGACCACAAGGTTAGCGAAACTGTCCTCATGGGACGCTATCCCTATCTTGGCTTATGGCAGGCACACACCGCAGAAGACCGCCATGCCGTGGATAATGTGCTGGAGCAATTGAAGCTGCAAGAGCTTAAAGACCGCTGGCTGTCCGAGCTTAGCGGGGGCGAAAAGCAGCGGGTGTATATTGCCCGTGCTCTGGTGCAGGATACCCCATGCATTCTGCTGGATGAAAGCCTTTCTCAGCTTGATATAAACCATCAATTAGAGATTATGTCGCTGTTGAAGGATATCCACACCAAGCACGGCAAAACCGTGCTGATTGTATCACATAACCTGAATCTTGCGGCGAACTATGCAGATCGGCTGATCTTTCTAAAAGCAGGTGAACTTCTGGCGGAAGGCAAGCCTGAATCCCTGATGCAAACCGATATCCTGATGCAACTCTTTGGCATCAGGCTGGAAACCTCCATTAATCCCAATTCCAACCGCCCTAATATAATCTACCCATAAGCTGCCCTAAACGAACCTAAATGAATACAAGGTTGCACTTTCTGCTTGACATTTGTGGCATTATGCAAAGTTTGGCAGGTTGTATGAGGTGAAATCATGAGAACTATCTTAAGCCTTACTCTACTGGCAGTGGTGCTTCTGCTGCTTTCTGCCTGCGAATCCGGTGGCAAATTTGTTATGTTTAACAATAGCTCTTATCCGGTTTACACATCCGTGGATTCGGAACCACAGGTAACTATTCCTGCGGGTGGGATGCACAGCTTCGAGATTGAAACCAAAACCCAAAACCTCTTTACCGGAGAAGTTAAACGAACCATCCCCGTATTCATCCAAGGCGAAACTTATAGCCTGGAAGATGCTTACCATGATGACCTGTGGACGGATAATACCACTGTTACCATCCATGCCGGAGAGGAACTACAAGCATATCTGAACCCCAACCGTGCATGTATAAAAATAACCAATAACAGCTCGTTAAAGATCACAGAAGCCCGCATCATCAAGAATCATGGGCTCACGGAAGAGGTAGATTACGCCGCAATCCTGAACATACTGCCCGGGGAAAGCAAGTTCCAGCGGGTGGATTATTATACTACCAACGACCAGTTTTTCTACCGGATAGAGCTTGAAACGGAGGATGGCAGCACCTACACTTATGGCAATGCAAGTTCTACCATGCTGCCGAAAGATGTGCAATACCCCATAGTATTTACCGATCCCACAAAATAATAAACCAAAACTGAAGGAGACCTAATGAAAGGGAAATGGCTTAGCATTATAATGCTGCTTTGTGCCATCACACTTGGCGCAATCATCCCCCCCGAATACGCCCCCATGCCTCTGCCGACCGATCCCGACCTTATCACCGGCAAGCTTGCCAATGGGCTAACTTATTACATTCTGCCAAATGCCAAACCGGAACAACGGGTGGAGCTGAGGCTATTAGTAAATTCCGGCAGCTTGCAGGAAGATGACGACCAGCGTGGTCTGGCACACTTTGTGGAACACATGGCATTCAACGGAAGCAAGAACTTTGCCCGCACCGAAATGGTGGAATTCTTAACCTCCATAGGGATGGGCTTTCACAATGGCTTGAATGGCGGAACATCTTATGATTTCACTGTTTACCAGTTTAAGCTTCCCACCGATAATGAAGCCACCCTGCGTAAAGGCATTTCGATCCTTTCTGATATCGCCTGGCAGCTTAGCTTCGATGGCTCCGAGATAGAGCGCGAACGCGGCATCATTCAGGAAGAATGGCGCATGGGTCAGGAAGCTCAGCGCAGAGTGCAGGACAAGGTAAACGACGTCCGTTTTGCCGGTTCCCGCTATGCCCTGCGCAATCCCATCGGGACTATCGAGAATATCCGCACCTTCAAGCATGAAAGCTTGAAGCGTTATTACAAGGATTGGTATCGCCCCGATTTGCAGCATGTGATCATTATTGGCGATTACCCCCCGGAAGCACTTAAAGCCATGGTTGAAGAATATTTTGGCGTTATCCCCGCCCGGGAAAATCCCCGCAAGCTGGAGGAATACCCGGTGCCGGATAATCCCGAACCAAGAGCCGTCGTGGTTCTGGATAAGGAACTTCCCTACTCCGTGGTTCAGGCTACCTGGAAAAAGCCCGCAGTCCCCATCGTAGATCTTGGCTCATATTACAACGATCTTAAGAGTAATCTCTTCTACACCATGTTTAACAACCGCATGCAAGAGATTGCCATGCAGCCGGATCCCCCCTTCTCTTATGCCTTTGGCTACTCTATGTCAATGATGCAGGGCTTCAATGCCTCCACTCTGATGGCGATTAGCACCGAAGGACGCAGTGAAGCTGCCATGCACACCATGCTTACCGAAGCGGTGCGTATCCGCCAGCATGGTTTCAAGCCTGGTGAATTCGAGCGTGCTAAGCTAGATTTGATCCGCACAGCAGAGAAAGCTGTTTCCGAGAAAGCCACGCGCGAATCCGAAGAAGCCACCTGGGAACTGCTGATGCCTATCATGAACGGTGATAACATCATCAGTGCCCAACAGAAGTTCGACATGGTCAGCAGCATTATCCACGAGATCGGGCTGGACGAAGTGAACGATATCGTGGACGACCTGATTAGCACCGATAACCTTACCCTAAGCGTTACCGGAACTGCCAAGGAAGGTGCCGTGTATCCCAATGAACAACGGCTGTTAGCAATGTTCAACGAGATCAAGGATACCAACCAGGAAGATTACGTGGATACCACCGTAAACGAGCCGCTCATAGAAAACATCCCCATCCCCGGCAGGATCACCAAATCCACGGTGTTCCCCAAATCCGGCATCAAGAAATGGGTGCTTTCCAACGGTGTTACCGTGTATAGCAAACAGACAGATTTTAAGGCAGACGAAGTGCTTCTCTCTGCAAAAAGCCCCGGCGGAACAGCACTACTTAATGCTGATGATGCCAGAATATCCGAGATAATCTCCCACTACAGCCACAATTCCGGCTTTGGCAATTTCGACGGTGCTGCCCTGCAAAAAGCCATGGCTGGCAAGGTTGCGGATGCCTATCCGGAATTGGATATCTACAGCGAAGGTTTCTCCGGTACATGCTCTCCCAAGGATCTGGAACTGATGTTCCAGATGCTGTATCAGAAAGCCGTTGCTCCCCGCTTCAATCAGGATACCTTCTCCTCCTCCATTTCTCAAATCCGCAGCTTCCTGCAGAATAGCCTGCTAAGCCCGGAAAACGCCTTCTTT
The DNA here is from genome assembly GCA_964430595.1 of uncultured Candidatus Cloacimonas sp. GTDB lineage: Bacteria > Cloacimonadota > Cloacimonadia > Cloacimonadales > Cloacimonadaceae > Cloacimonas. The sequence goes on along the minus strand of CAYSGM010000022.1, from coordinate 25,745 downwards.
GATACGCTGGAGACCCTTACCTACGACAACCATCCTTACAAGCGCGGTATGCGTCCCGCGGATCTGGATAAGCTAAGCCTTGCCCAAACCGAAAGGGTTTACCGCGATCGCTTCAGCGATTTCTCCGATTTCAGCTTCTACGTGGTAGGTGCCTTCGATGAAGAACAGTTGCGTACCTATTGCACCACCTACCTGGCAAATCTGCCCACCCTGAAACGCAAGGATAAGATCCGCGATATCGGCATCAAGCCCTTCAGCGGGAAAAAGGAAGTCCGCTTCCGCAAAGGCGAAAGCGATCTCACCTATGCCACCAACGTTACCAAAGGCAAATACAAATTCACCGCCCTGAACAACGTTGCCTTGAATACCCTGATGATGGTTACTTTCGAGAAACTGCGCGAGAACGTGCGCGAAAACCTCAGCGGCGTGTATGCCATCCAAAACTGGAGCACCATGGAACGCTATCCCAAGCCTTTCTACACCGTGCAAACCTGGATGAGCTGCGATCCCGCCAAGGTTGATATGCTTAATGACGCCGCCTTTGCCACAATGGATAGCCTGAAACAAGGGCTGTTCGACGAAAAGTATGTGGAAGCAGCCAAGACCACCATGCTGAAACGCTACGAAGAAAGCATCAAGAGTAACAACTACTGGATTGCCAGCATGGAACGCAATCTGTGGGTGGGACAACCCATAGACGTGTTTATGGACTACCCCGCAATATACGCCAAGATGGATAAGAAGACCATCACCAAGGCAGCCAAGCAGTATCTAAGCTTCGATAAAGACCTGCTGAAGGTTATCATGCTGCCGGAAACACCAAAAGAATAAGCAAATACTAAACCGTGATATGGGACTGGCAATGTTATGTTGCCAGTCCTTTTTGTAGTTACAGAAGCCCTCGGCGGTCGGCACACGAGGCGTGTGCATTTACACTTTTCCACTTTTTCACTCTATACACTTGTAAAAGAACATCCTGGAAGCCGGAAAATCTTCCCTTCATAGTGGTGTGGGGGACAGAATTGGAAATTTGGGACAGATTTTGGATTTATTTTTAGGGGAGCGACAACAACACAGGCGGATAGGGAGGTTATCTGCATGTCCGTTAGGGGCTTAGGGGAGGGGTAAGTATTTTATGCAGTGGTGCTGGACTCCCGTTGTTTCAGACTTGATCTGGAAAACCAGTGTTTCAAATAGCAATCGTCCCCAAGGTTAAAGACGAACAGAGCGAATACGACACTGAGATGAACCCAGTAGGAGTCTCAGGAGCGCATACTCCATTTCCGCCGTTTCATTGGAAGTGTAGGACAACGACTATGGTTACTTAAACTCCTTTGTAACCAAGTTTCTTTTCTCTTTTCCTAAAAGCCTCTTCACCACCTTCAAGGATTTCACAAACATGCTCTCTAATCCCTTGTTTATGTAAGATGGTAGTAGCTTCACTATCAATGAATGAGTTTTCTAAACTCCCACTAATATACTGAAACTTAGCATTATCAATGTTGTTAGTTCCTATCCCATGTTGATTGGCTACAATCACATTTTCAGCATCGGCACCAATAACAACATTTGGATTATGAGAAACAATAATTACTTGCCTTTTCTTCTTGATGTTTTTTAAATACAATGCAAGATCACTGTATATTGATCTATTATCAAGATCATCCTCAGGTTGATCAATCAGAATTGGACATGATAGATTGCTAAACTCTAACAGCAATTTCAATACTACATATGCTTTTTTCCCTTCAGACATATCGGATAACCTATCATTCTGTAGATCGACATCGAATTCCAAATCATGATAAACTGATGAGAATATTTCGACTAGCATTTGTTCTTTTTGGTAGCCTGTCTGTGATCTTAGCTCTCCTTCCAAAAGTGAGTCGAACAACCTAGACATTTGATTAGTAAACTGGTTAATGTCAGTATATTCAAAATCTAAGTATTCCTTTGAGAGTGTTGATCTTTTGTCAATTCTATCTGTGACAAGAGTATTGAACTGATGAGGATTGTAAGTAATAAATGGGATTATCCTCAGGCTCTGGTTTGTGTATGTCAACCCTTCAATTTTTGCTAACAAATACTCATAGTGCTTTTTATGAGATTTTACTATCAAATCTTTGTTTTCAGCAAGAATAGCACGTTGTGCTTCAATTTCTTTTTCAAGTGTCTCAATTATCTGTTTAGCGCTTACTTCAGTATCCAAACGATCCCTAAGTGCTTTCAATGTAGAATTTGACTTATAGAAATCATATCCTTTCTTGTACAACTCAGAAGAGATTACTTGATTTAACTGGTGGTGATTTGTGTGTATGTTGTCGGCAGTAGACGTAACTATGTCAGCAACATCTTTCTCCCAAGTCTCGTATATGTGTTGCTTTAGTAATTTATATTTGTTTTCGACTTTCTTCTTTGTCTCATCACTCAATTCTGAACATTCTTC
>CAYSGM010000022.1:0-23289 GCA_964430595.1 uncultured Candidatus Cloacimonas sp. | reverse complement strand
ATCATAGAGGAATTCAAGCGTTTTTAACCCATTTAGCAATTCAATGTCATTGGAAAGTGAATCACCTTTTGACTTCAATGCCCTAGCTCTATCAACCTGACTCTTAAACTGCGCTTCTTCTTCATCAGTTAGTCTGCCAGGAGACTTCTTCCTAATTTCATCAATTTCGCCGTACAGTTTATTTATCTCAAGTATGATTCCTTCCTTATTTCCCTTCGTAATAAGTTCTGCTTTCTTTTCATTTATTCTTTCCAATAGACTTAGGTGCCTTGATATCGCTTCCGTGCTTTCGCTACGACAACGATTGTTGTATCGTGAAACATCGTCAAGTATTCCTGCTTTAACAGAGTCAGTTTTAATCAAGCTTATCAGTAAGTTTTGAATTTCGTCTGACTCCGCGGCTAGAGAATTTATGTGTGTTTGAGGATAATACTCAAGGTATCTCTCAGCTTCTGAGCTATCTCGCCATTTTAAGCTTACATTACACAATACAGAACTTACATATTCGTTATATTTATCATTGTCTTTCTTAACTGGTGACTCGACACCGGATTTCTGTGCAATGAAACCTAAGAGTAATGACTTCCCAGATGATTTACCACCGATTATTACGTTCATATTTGGGTTGAACAATATCTCTGAATTTGAAAAAACTGAGCTATCAACCTTAACTGATTCGATAACTTGATAATCTGGTTTGATGTCTGGCAAATCGTCTCCTAGAGAAACTCTTTCATCTGGCTCATATATTATCTGAATCAATCCTCTAAATGTTGGATCAGCCTTAATCCATGTAGTGGGAGACAAACAATAATCATTTATATCATGATTGTCTGAACAGATAACTAAAGGCCTTGTAAACCCTATCTCTTTGAATACAATTTTTTGGTATGAGTTGTAATCAGCCAATGATGATATTTCCAGCACATCGATAAATTCTCTTGTTAAGTCAGTTTTTACTTGTTGTTTAAACAATTCATCGTTACTTATCTCTTCTAGTCCAGCAGTCTTTCGGCCTGCGTGAGCTGTTAATATCCCACCTAGCGATCTGATTTCTTGTGAAGCTTCCCGAAAATCGACATATACCCTTTCATCACCCTTTGTTGATACTTCCTTTTCCGTTATCGATAAAGAACATGATAGTTTATTCCATATGTGTTGGATATCTGAGTCTTCAGGGAATATCCCAATCATGTGGACGCTGTTACTCCCTCCCAACTCAGTTCTAAGCTCTATACCAGGTAACATCGTAATCCTACCGCTGGATATACGTTGTAGTTCTCCAATTCTTGCCACATCAATATAATGATGATCTGTAATTGCTACTACAGCAATTTCATGAGATATCAGGCTGTCAATAATCTCTTGATTTGTGACCGATTTATTCGAGTAGTCGAATGATGAGGGAGTGTGGAAGTGCAAATCCCACTTTCTCCATATTGACCCCCGTGGCTGATCGAAACTCATTAAAACTCCTAATCCTAATACTCCCACTCTTCATGGCTGAGTGGTAACTTATTTAATCTGTCCTTCCGGACTCTCCAGTCTGGAAGGAACCTATCCATTAAAGCTTTGAAATTCTCATTGTGATGCTTCTCAATCAGATGCATCAATTCATGGACGATTATGTATTCCAAACATTCATCAGGTTTCTTGGCTAGTTCCAGATTAATCCAAATACGCTTAGCTCTGATATTGCAGGTACCCCATTTGGTCTTCATCTGCTTCACTGACCACTCATTGATTTGTACTCCAATAATCTCCTGCCAATTTAGAATGAGTGGCTCAATCCGTACTTTTAGCCTTACTCTATACCATTCTTGCAGCATTAGAGGACGATGCAAGAGAGGTGTTCCGGGCTTTTCAAATAGATCAATATAGGTCTTTCCCCGAAGCTTGATTTGATTGATATTGGCATCAGAAATAACGTTTAGAAGATACCGCTTCCCTTCCAAATAATGGCTTTCTCCGGACACATAGTCCCGGCTCGATAAACGGTCTGCTTGCTCAAACTTAGCTATGTTCTTCTTAATCCAGCTCAGTTTGGACACTATATGCAGTCGGATTGTCTCATCATCAAGCTGTTTGGGTACTGCAATTCTGATTCTGCCATTGGGTGGATATACCGCCAGATGCAGGTTCTTAATGTCTTTTTTTACTACGTCTATAGTGTATTGTCCAACTGTAATCTGATGCATCTCTTAGTATTCCGTTTGGTTCTTCACAAGTTCAAATATCCGTTCAACTTCGTTTTCATTCTTCACTACTGACAGGATGGCTTTTTTGATTTCCCTTTCCTTTTGCAGGTTACCTCGCCATTCCGCTTTTTTTGTTTTGATGATTATCTCATCTAATGCCAAAGCCAAGTGTTCATTCTGGTTGAGATTGTCATACAATGCTCTTTTTGCCTTAGTATTAAGACTTGGAGTGTACCTGGTAGAAGTATCAGGTTTACGAACCATTTTTGTAAGGTCGATAATCCTTTGCAGATATTCTTGATAGCGCAATGCCTGTGCCTTTCTCTGCTTTATTATCTCATCCAAAAGTTTGGACATCAGTTCAAAATAGATCGGGTTGCCCGGCATTTCATCAATGATCAGCTTCCGCACGTTGTTCTCGATTGTCTCGGCGGTTGCTTCCTCATTGTTTTTTATTGAATCCGGTAGATCGTTTATTGCCTCGGGACCCTTTTGAATGATCAAATCTACCAGACCAAGATCATCAAATGCTGAAATCTTGACCGAATCCTCTGCTTGGATGTATGTATCTATCAGATGCCGCATCGCTGGCTCATACATCTTCAGGTCGATGTAATCACCGCTTGCCAGTTTGATTACCATTCTTAAGCTCTCGAAAAAGGCTACGTCTTTTGCAATCTGTTCAGCTTCTTTACCTGTGAATCCAGCCTCAGTCATTTCCCCGGCTATCTCGGCATACGCTCTCACCAGAGATGCTGTGGTCTTGTATAGTAGCAATCTCTTTTGTTCGTTCTCTTCAAGCTCTTTTTCGTTCTCGGTATTACCACAGAAATAGCGAATATAATCCTTTTCTGCTTTAGGGGGCTGGACTGGTTCACACAAAGCTTTGATACTCTCCAGAACCTCTCCCAGGTGCTCTTTGGCTTTACAGAGGCGATCGGTAAGCAGACCGTTTACATCTACTGGCTCATATTTATCAAACGCACCGGAGGTGTAATCGGTAACAGCTTTGTTTAAGCTTTTAAAGAGGTCTTTGTAGTCTATGATAAAGCCATATTCCTTGTCCTCTTCATCAATCCGGTTAACCCGGCAGATCGCTTGAAACAGTCCATGATCCTGCATAAATTTATCTATGTAGAGATAGGTTGCACTGGGGGCATCAAATCCAGTAAGCAGCTTATCCACTACAATGAGGAGCTTCATTTGTCCCGGTTCATCAATAAAGCGTGTCTTAGTCTCTTCCTCAAATGCTTCCACCGTTTTTCCTGCCAGCATATCTTTATATACCTGGTACTTATGAAGTTCATCAGGGATGTCATCGTCTCCGGAATCCTGCTTTTTGATGTTGTTGATATCCGGCACATAAGAAGTTACTATCGCGCACTTGCGAAATCCCCGGTCAATGAAAAGTTGATAATACTTGCAGGCTTCATAGATTGAACCTGCCACCAACATGGCATTGCCTCTGCCACTGGCAAGACTGTCTTTTGTCTCCATATCCAGCAGAATATCAGCTACGATCTTTTCCAGCCGAGTACGAGAGCTTAGCACTCTCTGCATCGTACTCCACTTGCGCTTGAGTTCTGCTTTTGCCAATGGTTTCAAGCCTTTGGTCTTGGCATCAAACCACTGATCAATTTTATCCTCTGAAGTGATGTTCTGGTCTATGTCCCTGGCTTCATATCGCAAATCCACAATTGCCTTGTCTCGGACAGCTTCATCGAACTTGTAGGTGTCGATATAGTTACCAAATACTTCCAGAGTGGTCTTTTTATCCGTTCGCAGTAGAGGTGTCCCGGTAAAACCGATAAAAATAGCGTCAGGCAAAATTGCTTTCATGGCTTTATTTAAATCTCCGGACTGAGTCCGATGGCACTCATCCACAAACACGTGGAGCTTACCCTTGGCTTTGAAGCCAGCCTGGACGCTACTGAGCAATTCGTCTATGTATGCCTGCCAATCACCCTCATCTTTGTTTCTGAACTTGTGGATGAGTGAGCAGAGCAGCCAATCCTCGCTTGAGTTTAATCTGGTTATCAGATCAGCTCCGCTTCTTGTGCGGATGATCTTCTCATCCACTCCCTTAAACACTTTCTCTATCTGCTTGTCCAGTTCATCTCTATCTGTGATAATTAACACTCTGGAATCAGTTACGTTTTCTCTGATCCACTTTGCCAGCCAGACCATGATCAGGCTTTTACCGCTTCCCTGGGTGTGCCAGATTATCCCTCCCTCGCGGTTCTGGATGCTTGCCTGAGTGGCTTTTACGGCATTGTATTGGTTATGGCGGCAAAGCTTCTTGATCCCGGAATCATATACGATAAAGTCGTGGATAAGCTCCAGAAACCTTCCTTTGCTGCACATTGCCAGGATGTGGCTGTCCAAAGAGGATTCTGTTTCTCCCCTTTCTTTCCATTTCAGGTAATACTTCTCCTTAGTTTCAATGCTGCCATAGCGCAAGCCTTCGCTATTGTTGCCTGCCATCACAAGCTGCATGGTAGAGAAAAATTGCTGGATAAACTCCGGTTTCTGGCTGTCTATGTTTTGCCTGATTCCCTCTGCAACAGATACAGTACTGCGTTTTAGTTCTATCAAGCCCAAAGCTATGCCATTCACATAAATTACCAGGTCAGGGCGTTTATTATGCTCTCCCAAAACTGTAACCTCTTCTGCTATGGCAAAGTGGTTGTTTTCGGGATTATTCCAATCGATTAGATCAACCGTGATGCTGTTTTCGCCTAATTCTGGTTTTATCTTCATTCCATAGCGCAGAAGACCATAAACTTCCTTGTTCACATCGTAAAGGCTCTTGTTCTGAACATAAGCAATCCGTTTTAGTTCAAATACAGCTTTCTGGATGAGATTATCTGAGTATCCTCGCTTGATCAGATTTGCACTGAGATATTTCTCTTCTATGGCTTGGTTGTCTTCTCTATCCTGCCAGATGCCAAGATAATCATAACAAAGCTGATCCTGAAATAGCTTGATGATTCTATCTTGAGTTAATCTTTCAGCGCTTCCTACATTGCTCATACTAATCTAATCCTCCCCGTTAATAGTTCTTGCATTATACCTTGCTTTAGTTTTTGATATTTAAACAGCTTTTCTGTATTGCTTGCAATGTCCTTATCTAAACAATGCAGTATTGATGCGATAGCTTTTTGTTCCTCTACTAATCCAGGTAAATCCAAAGCGTAGATCGATAACGGTCCCCTTACTATCTGGGGTTGGCCTGATCCAGTGATTAGATCGGAAAAATCCAAGCTCGAAAGTTTGTAGTAAAGAAACAACTTGTTAATACATTGATTATTATCCACGTTAACAACCATCGCGTTTCCAGTTATCCAACAAGGGTGGTCAGTTTTATTGACTGATCCGCAATTCCCCCTGCAAGAAATTGTAGTCTGCCAATTCTTGTGGTTGTATTTATTGAATTTTCCGATTATTCCGTTTGCTCCCCAAACATTGTAACCACCATCCGTAAAGACATCCTGAGAAATCGTTTGAGGTTGATACAAGTTTGCTAATTCACCAAGTTTCTTTGTCTCCCACTTTCCAGTAAATCCAGGTAGTCGTCTCTTCCCAGTCAAGAGTTCCTGCATCACCCCTTGCTTTATTAGCTTCTTCTTCTCGACCAGTTTTTCTATGGAGGTGATGAGGGAGTCGATACTGCGTATTTTCTCAGAGATAAGCTCCTGCTCATGCTTTGTCGATGGGAATGGAAAGGTCAACTTTTTGATTTTATCCAATGTTAGTCTTGTAATAGCATTACCAGAAATCATATTTGTGATTCTGGTCTGGCCTTGATTAGATAGAATCTGATACATCAGGTATTTGTTATCGTGACATTTTGTGTCTATTCGGAGTAAAGCCACGCTCGATAGGAGACTGAACTCCTCATTAAGATGATTGATTGCAGCATTGCCTGTATTTATACCGTCCTTCGTTAACAGGATGTCACCTACCTTAACATCACATCTTTTGTAAATTTTTCTATGCTCATCTTCGCTTATCATATCAACATTTTTGAGGCTTAGGCTTCCTTTTCCTATGTTTTTAGATGTGATGTACTTATATTGACTGCCTCCTATCTTAGGAGAGAAGTGTGTGCCATCTTGTATTTTTATACAAGCGTCATTCAGTAAAAGCACCTCCCAATCCTCAGGAATCACCCCAATTTCAGTCTGTTGATAGCCAGACTTCACTTCCATGAGTAACCCATCCTTATCATATGTTCTTCCACCGTATGGGTCAATACGCTTACCTCTGTCTCAATCTCCGGTAATGGTTGGGCATAGCGTTCTGCCAGTTCTTTAATGCGAGCGCCAAGCCTTTGCGATATTATCTCTATTTTGGTTTGCACTTCTCTGGTTACGGAAGCCAACCATTTATCATCTACGATCAAGCTCTTTATCTCCGCATCTGTCAGGCTGCCGTATTTCTTGTTTACCTTATCATCAAGGGCTTTCACTGCCTGTTTAAGCTTGGCTTTGGTTTCAGCTTCTTCTTCCAATAGGATCAGATACACTTTCAGGGCTTTCAATTCGTCCTGTGCGCCTTTATCATATTTGATTTGCCTAATTCTTTCGTTTATCGAAGCCTTCGAAAGCTTGCCTTTGTCATTTCTGGCATCTTCAAACTGGTCATTATCCTCAGTTTGTTCCTCTTCCAATTCTTCCATCTGTCTGATAACTGCTTCTTTTTGCTCTTCTAGTTCATCGATGGCATGCTGATCATTCTGAAAGTACTTATTGATTATCAGTTTAGTAGGGATCATTTCCTTTTCTGCTTTCCAGCCTTCCACCACAATCTGATAAATATCGTCCTGCATAGTATCTGCCCAGTATTGCATCAGGATTTGGTATATTTCATAGCCGTCCAATAGTGGATTGGGCTTGAAGAGAGTGAGTAAATCTTCAGAGATGGCTTGGATAATTGCTTTGGGCTTATCGGCGATCTTAACCTGTTTAATTATCTCGGCAGATTCGACTGACCAATCGAATAACCTATCCATCCATCTCTCGCTGAAAGAGATGAACTGCTTATTTTCCAGGATATTGGCAGGGAGGTCGTTAATCGGGATATTTAGCTGCAAATATCCCTCTCTGCCAAAAGAAGAGAAAAGCTTGTTTCTAAGTTCTGGCATCACCATCCAATATCTATCCAGAGCATCAATATCCCGCAAGGGAATCCCACCTTTCAGATGGGCTTCAATATCCTGCAAATCTTCCGGTTCACTGGTATCGATATAGCGGGGGATATTTAGATTGTAGTCGTTCTTTTCTATCTCCTCGTATTTGACCCTGTGAGAGTATTTATTGATCTCGGTAAATTTAGTGAAAACATCCACGATCTTGTGGATATCCTGCTCCCGCAGACGGTTTTTATTGCCATCTTTCACATAGCCTTTGCTGGCATCGATGAAGAAGATGAAATCACGCTTGGGGTCCTGCTCTTTGTCTATCACAATGATGCAAGCTGGGATACCTGTGCCATAGAACAGGTTAGCAGGTAAGCCTATGATCCCCTTGATGTAATGTCGGTCTATCAGATTCTTTCTAATTCCGGCTTCTGCACCACCCCGGAACAGCACTCCATGAGGTAGGATTATAGCCCCTTTGCCTGTGCTTTTCAAGCTCTTGATGAAATGCAGGAGGAAGGCGTAGTCTCCATTTTTGTCAGGTGGAATGCCAAAGCCATCAAATCTATTGTATAGATCGTGCTCTGGATCAAATCCATCTCTCCAGTTTTTAACTGAGAAGTGTGGATTAGCAACACAGAAATCAAATGAGGTAAGCGAACCATCATTTTTTAATAACTTGGGATTGGATAAGGTATTGCCCTGGCGAATGTCAGCAGTCGGTATGCCATGCAGAATCATGTTCATTCTTGCCAGTCCGGTCATCGAGATATCCATTTCCTGTCCAAATACAGTAATCTTTACAGGTGCTTCATAAGCAGCCTTGATCAAAAGAGAACCGGAACCACAGGTAGGATCATACACACTTTGATCTGCTCTGGTTGCATTGGCAATCCCAATAACCTTGCTCATTATTCTGGAGACCTCGGCAGGGGTGTAGAACTGTCCCTTGCTTTTGCCAGATTGGACTGCAAAATTCTTCATTAGGTATTCGTAAGCATCACCCAGCAGATCATCTCCCTCTGCTCGGTTTTTGCTAAAATCCAGCTCTGGTTTTTCGAAAATGGCGATAAGATTGGATAACTTATCTACCATTCCCTTTCCATCTCCAAGCTTCGTTTTATCGTTAAAATCGGTTATATCGATAACGCCTTTCAGTCCATTCGCATCCGCTAAGCGGCCAATGATCTTATTGATTTGATCCCCGATATCCGTCTTTCCTTTCCAAAATACCATGTCTGCATAGCTGCCTCCCTTGCCAAGCTCTTCCCCTTTGGGGATTGCTATTTCTGAGTATGGGGATGATTCTTTACCGTATTTATCGGAAACGTATTTTACAAATAGCAGAACAAGAACATAGTCCTTGTATTGAGAAGCATCCATGCCTCCTCGAAGTTGATCGCATGCTTGCCAGATTGAGCTGTATAGTTCGCTTTTCTTGAGCGCCATATGAATTTAATCTCCTTGTAGGAATTACCATTTAGACCATTGTAATTAAATAATCACTTCTCAGTTTTGATGATATCTGTCAATCTTAAATTATGTCTCATCCTTATGCATTCGTGTTTGCGTGAAACAGGATGTTTCATTGCTCCCTGTCACATTATCTCTACAGCCAGGCATTTATGATTAATTGCGGAATCAGGTACCCTATTTCTCGCTTGCTATCCGTAAGTGTGCTGCCCGGGATCTGCCCATGATCTCCCCATGATAAACCATGGTGAGCTCATGGGCAGACCCCGGACGACACACAATCGGAAAGCAAGGCTGGAGATACGACCAAACAACCTTTTTGAAACAAATTGGCGGGAGCCTTAGCCCCCGCCAATCATCACCCAGCTAATCCTTAGGGTAACAGGCGTTCTGCCCGAACCCGGTAGAACCATTTGGTTCCGGAAATGGCTTGGGTGAATGAGGTTGTTGCCGAAGTTCCCGCCAGGGTGCTGAAGCTCCCATAGGGATTGGTATCCTTGTATATCTTATAGCGATACACACTGATGGGATATGTCCAGCTTAGCGACACATTATTACCGCTACGAACCGCCTGAAGGTTTTGGGCGACAGGCAATGCGCTCCAGGTGGTGGAGATGGCAGGCGTCCACACATTGTTGCTTTCGTTGGTTTCGGTTATCAGCCCGTTTGCATCCACCTGGAACCAGGATGTCCAGGTTCCGGGAGTTTCCGTACTGATATTGGTGAAAGTAACCGTGGTAGTTGCGCCAGCAGCCAGGGAAGACAGGGTAATATAGCTATCCCCCAACAATCCTGCCGGAGGGGCGGTGCTGCGGTTTTTGTACAAGTCCACCCTGAAAGCCGTGGTGATATTGGTGGTGGAATTGTTTTGCACATGCACGGTGGCAGTTACGGGATCACAAATGTAGGGGGTGTTGCTGCTCCAGTTTATGGAAGTGATGCGCAGATCAGGGCTTCCACCCAGCCAGTTGATGCGGTTATAAGTATCGGACTCGAAGGTTGCGCCGGAGAAGGCTCCTGTTGCCATGTTGAAATTCACGGTTCCCTGGTTAAGGGTCTTCTTCACGTTGTTGGTACCGCTCCAGGTGTTGGCGGGGAAAACGGCGTTAACGATGTTGAGGGTTTGATTGCTGTTCAGGGTTAACAGGGTTCCACCTGAACCGCCATTTTGGAAGGTGCAGTTCTTGAAGGGATCGGTGGTATTCACCAATGCCCCGTTTTTTATATTCACTCCGTTTGCTGTCATTTTCTCGAAGATGGTGTAGATGGCAGAGAAGTTGGCACCGGATTCCACATTGAAGTTATAGAGCCCATTGATGCTGGTGATGGTTACCGGTTCGGCTGCGCTGCCTGCAAGGCTTAAGAGCCCGGCATTTACGCTCAGGTTTCTTACAATACCCATGCGGACAGTGCTGCCTGCCTGGATGTAGGCAGCCGCAGCGCTACCATTTACAGTGAAGTTTCCGGGGCAGGTGATGTCATAAGTATTCCTATAGAAAATCCCGCTCTCGATGGTGAGACTTCCGGAATTGGTAAGGATTAGATTCGTAAAAAGGGTTACATCTACTGAACGTTCTCCATCCCGGAGTTCCTTTTCGGATGCCGTTTCCAGATTTCTGCCGGCAGCGGACTTGTTTACAATGATATTGGTGAAACCGCCTGAGCTACCAGCATAAGAGATGTTTTGAACCATATCTCCCACAAAGGTAAAGGTGTTATTGGTATCATTAGCGATGGCACCATTTGCCCAGACAAAAAGATTGTCCCGTAACTGATGGGTAAAATTGTTTGCAGTGTCCTGCCAGATACCGCCTAAAATGTGTATACTTCCGTTCAATATTACCGGATTTCCAAAGTAACAACGGGTGCCGACGGGTTTATCGATTGCCAGATTATACGCTCTGAATTCTACTCCACTGCGATAGATAGTCTGGTCGCCAGTACCGTTAAAAGTAATACCCCCACTTTGGACATAACCGACAGATGCTCCATAAGTAGTGTTGTAGTCATACATGTTTCCGCTTACATACAGCTCATATTCAGTATAAAAGCATGCCAGAGATTCAATGCTCAGGTTATTCACATAGGTGTCGCACAGCCAGCCGGCCCGGTAATATCCATTTACAAGATACATATCGTTAGACACGTACACATCTGCGAAAGTGTCTTGTAACAGATCAGAAGGCGCTCCTGTTTTTGCAAGGGTGAGATTCCAGAATATCTCGTTGGTGTAAATATGTTGTGTACCCGAGCCATCAAAGATTACTGTGGATTGTCCTTCGGCAAATCCGGCATCGCCTACCTCGTTACTCCAGCCACCGGATAAATATATCGTTTGATTGGACGCATTGAAAACACCGCTCTGAATCTCTATACCTACCAGATCAATACTGCTTACCACATTAACGGTATTGGAACGGGTAAGTTCATTAGTATTGCCTTCTTTATCCATAGCAATAACAGGTGTTTGAGGCAGGTTTTCCTCCTCTCGGGTGACTGCTTTGTTAATAATTAGATTGAGGATAGTGCCATAACTCATGGAAAGGTTGGCGTCTGTAGAACCGTACATCTCAACACTTCCACCCATAAAATCTAATCCGGCGCGGTTTACCTCAAAACTACCTACTGTCCTGATTCTTCCTCCGGTGATGCTTGATGTAAAGGTGTAGGTGGGGGAATTGTAGATGCGAATCCCCTGGTTCTTGAAATCCAGGGTTCCACTGCTCATATTAAAGGTTGCATTACCACCATATGACCAGTCAGAGCTTGTGGTGCCTCCAAAGATGTTTACTGTGCTGTTTCCGGAGATTTCCAGGTATCCATTCAGATCTACATAACCGTCATTATTGGTCAGATTAATTGTGGTTGAATTCATTGCCAAAAAAGCTCCGTAGAGACCGCTATCTGCCAAATCATTGGCAGTAAATGTTCCGGCAAGAATAATGATACCTCCCGCCGTCCAATCATATTGAGCACAGGTTACCACCGCAGTACTGCTGTTCATACAAAAGTAACCGCTGACCTTATTCACTTCCAGAATACTAAAAGTCTCGGTGTAGTTACAATATTGATCCGCAGTGCCGTTAAAGACCACGCGCCCGCCGTATTCGCGGAAAGCGTTTATCCCAACCTGGTTTTCCCAGTTTCCGCTGATGGTGATGCTATAGTTCATGCTGTTTACGTCCAGAAAACCGGAGATGATCTGCAAATTGCCTTTGATGATGAGGTTACTGGCAAGTGAGATTCCGGTGTTAGTATCAATTATAACATTAGGCAGCCAGTTGCCACTGCTTACATTCATCTGGAAGGTGGCACTTGAAAGATTTGAAGTTAGTTTTACCGTTCCTTCGGCAGGCTGGAAGGTTCCTGCGAAGGATGCCGTTATTCCGTCGCAGATGATCTGAGAGCTGCTGCCTGTAACAGTATTGGTTGATCCTGAACGGACTATCAAAGAATTGTGTTCAGCATGAAAAACGCTGTTATCCAGATTTATAATTCCTACCAGATCAGTATATCTTGGGGTAGTGGAATCATAATAGGCAAAACTGCCGTCAGTTACCGAAAGAGTACTGGTAATGCCAAATATCGGCTTGCCCTGAAGGTTTATATCCATCCCATCGATAAGTAAAGTCCCGTTTAAGGAAAGATTCCCTCCCACCTCAATGGATGAAGCTGAAGATGACATGGTAAGGGTATTCCCTGCTGCAATACTCAGATTCCCGCTAATGTTGACTAACAGATTACCGGGAAAGCCGCAACTGAGGTTGTAATTTGTACTTCCTCCGCTCCCGGCAATGAACAGGTTTCCGATCTGGGTTGGGTCGTATCCCCACCAATCAAGAGTTGCGTTCCCTGCAGATCTCAGATAGATAGATACGGATGCAGGAATAACCACATTTGAGTTCTGACTGATTTCAAAATCTCCATAGGTTTCCAGCACTCCTTGGGTAATATTGGCACTCCCGCCTATCTTTATGTCTCCCTGGGCAACAATTCTGTCCAATGGGGAATCCATCTTCAATGTGCCGTTGTATGTATGTACATGATATCCAGTGTTTACTTCGTGCCCATTAATCCATAATGTCCCATCAAAAACCCAAAGAGAAGTATTTAGAACTAGATTAGAAGTCAATGTTACGGTGTTGGAGCGGTACTCTTCGCGGAAGTCACCATTTCTATCCTGAATAGAAACAGCTTGCCCGGAAAGTGCTGCTTCCCCTGCATTGCGGCTGGATTTAGTAATAATCACGAAGTTCAAACTGCCTGCGCTCACGGTTAAATTTGCATCCAAAGAACCGATCATACGTACTTCTCCCTCAGTGGGGTTGAAACTGCTGTTTAAGCAGGTAAAATCTCCTGAAGTCTGTATGCTTCCTCCACTTATGTTTGCCGTAAAATTCAATGTTCCCGGAGCTTGGATGCGGATGCCGGTGTCGTGAAAAATAAGATTACCGGCACTCATGGTAAGGGTTGCGTTGTTGCTGTAAGGCCAATAGGAATCCGTGGTTCCGCCATAGATGTTTACCGTCCCACCCGTAATAGTAACATTCCCTCCCAGATCCACAAAACCGTCGTTGTTGGTTAAATTCAGAGTTGCATCGGGATTGCAGTAGTAACTGCCAAACAAACCATTATCCACAAGATCGTTTGCCGTGAAAGTACCCAAGAGAACATCAATAGCTCCGGCAGTCCAATCGTACTGGGCACAAGTTACCGTCGCAGGAGCGCTGTTGACACGCAAAGCACCGCCGGCTTTATTCACTTCCAGGATATTGAAGGTCTCGGTGTAGCTACAATACTGATGAGCAGTGCCATTGAAGATCACTCTGCCGCTACCTTCAGTGAAAGCTGCTGGTCCCACCAGATTGCTCCAGGTTCCGCCGATTGTTATGGTATTGGCCTGGGGAGAGAACACTCCGCTTTCGATTGTAAGATGTCCTTTTAAGGTAAGGGGATAGGCAAGCTGGGCCGTTCCAGTTTGACTAAAGATGATCTCCTGCAGATAGCAATTGGGGTTTTTGAGGGAGATGGAAGGGTTTAGCCCATCAAGCTTCAATATTCCGGAATTAAAAATGATTTTCCCGTTGTCGCTGCTGAGGTTGTTGTCCGTCAGGCTCCCCTTCAGGATTACGGTTCCGCTGTAATTATTGATCAGGGTACTGCCCGTGTAATTGTAGAGATTGCTGTTCAGCGTAAGCGGACTGGTTGTGGAACTCGAGATCGTAAGGCTGGCAGGATAGGTTTTATACACTTCAACAGCACACATCTGGGTGTAAACGCTGTAGTTGATCAGGTTGGCATTGGCCCCGCCATTGAATTGGATGGTGCCATAAGACATCTGAATGTCGGACCCGTTTTGGAAGGTCATATTTCCCTGTAAGTAGATCCTTGGGTTCGATGAACCGATCGAGGCAGTGGCACCGGATTCCCAGGAGATGTTCCCAGTGGATGTGATATTCCCGGTGCTGCTCATTACCAAAGCTCCATAAGATGTTATGTTTCTAACATTCAAGGTAAAGGTACCACTGATAGTTAGTGTCGCTCCGGCTTGGATAGTAAGATCGCGGCAGTTTCCGGAAGCCCAGATTACCTGGGGACTACGAACAGTACCCGCAGGGATAACTACGTCTGTAGTGAGGGTTGGGACTGTTCCGGAACTCCAGTTTGAACCTGTGTCCCAGTTGATGGATGTGGCACCAGTCCAGTTCACGGCATTTGCGATGACTAAGCAAAAAAGCATTGTGGCAAGTGTTACAATGGATTTCATCATTTCTCCTGTGTGTTATTATGTTCTATAATCTTAAGTAATGGCTTTCCTGATAGCAGGGAGCGGTAACAATACACGCCCCCTGCCTATCGAATTCCTTACTTGAAATAGTCTCTTGCCACATCTGAGGAAGCTGATACTTTGTAGAAGTACCCTACCAGTGAAGCAAGGTCTGTCCAGGTGTGATTTATTGTGGTGGCAACCGGCGCACCCCAATCTGCTGCATAAGGATTAAGGGAACGGTAAATCTTGTAGGATGCGGCACCCGGAACCACGTCCCAGTTTAGCACAGCGGTTCCTGCCAGGATTGCGATACTGAGGTTTGCCGGTGCTGATAAGGAAAGCATCGGGGTGCTGAAACTTAGTTCATTACCATAAGCTGTTCCGGCGGCGTTAGTCGCAAAAGCCCGTACATAGTAGGTGGTGCTTGGCAACAGATTGTTCATCACCAGATCGTAATCCCAAACAGCAGGTAGCTTTTGAGTAGTATTATCTGCTGTGGTTGGTTCCGGGTTGAGGCTCCAGCAGATGCCACATACCGTAACCCCGCTTCCGCCATCAGAGCTGATTATCCCGCCTGAATCAGCAGAGCCACTGGTGATATCTGTTATTGGCTTGGTTGTTAATACAGCTTTGGTGATGCCGATGCCGGAGACCGTTACAGCAGCGTTCTCTGCGCCTGTGCTACTGATGATGATATTATTGGAGAATATCCCACCACTTGGGGGCGCAAAGCGAACTAGGATGGTAGCGAATACCGATCCTAAACTGGGGGCGATGCTTATTTCGGAGCAGTAATCTCGCTGTCTGCCTCTTTCACCCTGGGTAATCTGGAAACCTGCGGGAGCAGTAACAATTAGATTAGCACTAAGCTCAGAACCTGCAACGATGAAGGATTTGGAAACCGAGTTGCTGCCAACTGCTATATCGCCAAAGCTATCAAGCTCTGTATGCGAAGCCGACAACACAGGAGAGCTTAGGGTAAGGAAACTTACTGATTCGCTGTAGGCTGTTCCGGCAAGGTTAGTGGCATAAGCGCAAACAAAGTAGCCCGTGCCAGAAAGCAAATCGGTTAGATAGCTGGCAAATACTCCGCTTCCTGCGCCATCGGAAGTATGTTCATCGGCAAGAGTCGGGTTGGGTAACACGCTGTAGCAAAGTCCCCTTGCGGTTATGGCACTACCTCCATTATCTGTGATGTTTCCACCGCCGGTGGCAGTGGATTGAGTTATATCCGTTGCTTCAATGGCGGTAAGCGTTGGAGTTGTGATTCCTGTTCCGCTAAGGGCTATATCTGTATCCGGCACATCCGTGGTTACAATAGATACAGTACCGGAATAGGGCTGCACCAAGAGGGGTTCAAAGAACACATAGATGGTGGTCTCAGCCAAAACCCCGGCAACAGGATAAAGGGTTATCTGGTCTGAGCCTGACCTTTCGGACCGTCTGCCGGATGTGAGGGAGATTCTGAAACCTTCGGAAGCATTTATACCAACCGTTCCGGAGAGTTCAGAGCCAGAAACAGTGAAACTATGCGCAGCAGAAGTGGTGTTTATTGCCACAGCCCCAAAATCTATCGCGGAAGCTGGGGTAACTGTCAATTGCGGGTTTAAGGTGGTAAAGGAGAGCACTTCTCCATAATTCCAGCCCAATTCGTTGTAGGCAAAAGCACAGAAGTAAATCTGCTGTCCGCCTTCAAAACCTGAGGGGATGGCGCTGTAGGTGTTGTTACTGCCTGCCACGAAGAAGTTATTGCCATTGTTAATGGGGTCCGGGGCTGTTCCGTACCTGAAACCCCTTCCCCATATCTCCAGGCCTCCGGAGCTGGTGATGTTGGCATTCAAAGTAGCAGAACTGCTTGCAATGGCTGTAGCTGCCAGGGTTTGCACCACGGGAACATTCCCTCCGCTTCCGCTTAGCGGGATTGTTTGGGTAGCAAGATGATCTGAAGTGATGCTGATGTTTCCGTTGTAAGCCTGGATTGCGGTGGGGGTGAATCTTACCTGGTAGGTTTCTGTCTCTCCGGGGGATAGGGTGTAAGCAACTGAGCCTGACCATCTGTATGAGGCAGAGTCTTTTAATCCGGGTTCTGATTCACTTCTGGTGCTTGCCTGAATGCTGTAACCTGTCGGGGCAGTAATTGTGCCGCTAAGATGCAGAGAACCGGTTGCCTCCAGGCTGATGTTCTGGGTGGAGCTTGTTCCTGTCTGCAGAACCCCAAAGTCCAGCGCAGCAGGGCTAACGCTGATACCGGGACTGCCCACTGAGATTTCGATGGGCACTACTTTATCCGGGGTAATCGGATCGTTTGAGGCGATATGAATCTCAGCCTGATAGACACCATTGTCCATTCCCTCTGTATAGATATAAACGATGGGTTGGTCAGTGGCTCCGGGAGCCAATACATTGGAGATAGTTTCAGATTCCCCATTAAAACTGACCCAGCCGGTAGGAGGATTGCTGCCTGTTACCACAATGTTATCGATATGGATATCATTGCCATATTCGCTGATGCCCAGAAACCCAAGGAACAAGTAGCTGTTATCTGCATAAGCCGAAAGGTTGATAGTATGCTGCTGCCAACCAGAAAGGGAACTGTAGCGGATGATAGGTTCGCCCACATTCTCCCAGGTTTCCTGGATTTGATTTATCTGTACCTGAATTCTATCGTTATCGGCAGCAAAACCACTCTCATGATACATCCAAAAGCTAAGGCTGATATTGCTGTAACCGGAAAAATCCAGTGCACCTGTTCTCAGACGGGTTTGGTTTCCTTCACTGCAAGTGTAAGAATTGAAATATGCCAGATACGTTCCATCCTGGGGAAGGTAGCCATTGGGATGAACCGTTCCGGTAGAGCGGCTCCATACTCCTGCTGTGCCCACTACCTGAACCGGATTAGTGCTCCATTCTGTGGGGGGGAAGCCGGTTTCAAAGCTTTCTGCCATGATAACATCTCTGGAGCGGGAAGGATATTCGATCGTGGCAAAATAGCTAAGGGTAGTGTTTCCGCTATCCGTGATTGAAAGCGGTTTCGTATGGTAGCCTTCTGGAAGGATACCCTTGATGATTTGGGTGGGATTAACTGTTATCTGTGCCCCCATACCATAACCGCTGAGGCTAATGTTTACAGGTGCCCCCCCGGCATTGTGAGTAATCACCAGCGTGGCATTGTATGATATCGGTTGTGTGGGCACAAAAGCTACCTGCACCTGAATTGAAGAACCGGGAGTCACTACAAAATCCAGACTGCTGTTACGCTGCGGTTCATCCACTTTACTGCCACTAGCTCTGATCTCAGTGCGAGAGATGCTGGCAGTGAAATCATCCGGCAGCAAGAGAGTGCCAGCAAGAGTACCACTCCCGCCATTGGTGATGGTGAAAGAGCGGTATTCACTCATCGGCATATATACACTACCAAAGCTGAGAGAGCTTTCGGATACCGCTATTGAAGCAGTTTGGTCATTCCAGTTTATCCGTGTGAAAGGGTCGGATTCATAGCCGGCACCGGCAAAAGCTCCGCTTTCACCCAGAAAGCGAACACTGCCGTAATTAACGTTTTTACTCGCGTTGCTCATCCCAGACCAAGTATTTTCCGGGAATACGGCATTGTTTATGACTAAGTTTTGCTCGTTATTAATGCTTAGTAAAGTCCCGCTATAAGTGCCGTTACGGAAAGTGCAGTTATTGAAACTGCTGACGGCATCTACGATAGCTCCGGATTGTAGGTTAACTCCATAGAAATCCAGGTATTCAAATATGCCATACTCGGCAGCTATGCCTCCTCCGTTATTGATATTCAGGTTATAGTAGCCGGAGTCCATTCTGGTAACGAGAGAAGGGGTAGCTGAGGTTCCCAGCACTGCTAGTTTCCCTCCATTGTTCACATCCAGCGATAATCCGCTGCTCAAGCGCAATGCAGAACCGGCATCAACCAGAATGGTTCCGCCTTGGTTGATCTGGACGTTACCGCTTAAGCCAAGTATTTTGGCATTAAGCTTCAGAATGCCCCCGGAGACGTTTAAACTGCACATGGAAGGTGCTGTCCAGTTATCGGCTAAGACGATTGATGCTGTGGTGAGGTCTTTGTTAATACTCAGGTTATTGAAACCGGCAGTTCCCAGAATCCCCAAAGATGAATCCGCATTACCTCTGATGTTAAGGTTACCAAAACTAAGCTGGATATTGGTGCCTGCCGCAGAGCTAAGGTCTTGATAGCAATCCACAATAGCACCCATAAATGTTTGCAGTGTCCCACGTTGCAGATTTAGGTTACCATAAAACTTTGTGTGAGAGTTGTTCAGATAGAAGGTTCCGGAGTTTAGGTTCACATTAAGAGAGTTCATGATGAAGGGGCTGCAGAAGGTGGAAAATTGCCTGTCTCCGCTTCCGCTGACATTGATTTCCGATTTCCCGCTGCTAAAACCGCCATTGGCATCCACAGTCATATTATTATCCCAAAAGTCTCCATTCAGATTGAGGGTGGATGGCGTGTCGGGGTCGCAGTAAAGGGCACAACCAGCCGGGATGGTGAATCCGGAAGCAGGACTGATAAAGGTGGAACCCCCTTTCAAATAGATAGTTCCATCAACAAATGTTATGCTGTTGGCACTTAGGGATGCGTTTGTTTCCACTTCCACACCGTTGGGATAGAGCTCTGTTTTATTCACGATCAGGCTGTTAAACTGTTCGGACTGATAGATAACTGAACGTTGTGAACCAATCAGGGCAACGGTTCCCAAGCCCTGAGTAAATCCGTTTGGACTACGGTTATTGTTCCACCAGCCGTTAAGGTTTATCAGATCGTCTGCGAATGCTCCATCCAGGGTCCCGGATATGATATTCATGTTTCCGGAAATATTCAATGTGCGATGTAGAAGCTGAAACGTGCCTGAATTGATCGTCAGGTCATTAATTGTCAGGTTTGAACTCAGCATTACGGGATTTGTTCCGGTTTTACTGATCACCAGATTGTGTAAATAGTTACCGTCGGCAAGCTGGATACTGGCAGCACGATTACCTATGAACTCGATCGACCCTGTGCTGATGTTAAGGCTGGCTGGGACCAAAGCCCTCAAGCTCCAGCCCGTCTTCAGGGTTCCGCTGTTGATGGTAAGGCTGCTGGATGCGCCGAACTGGATACCTTCATTGGTTACGGTGATTGATCCGCCGTTCAGGATAGTAGTACCGGCGAAGCTTTGATAATTGCCGGTATAGGGTTTGTCAATTATGAAGTTTCCGCTGCTGCCAATGATCAGTTGCGTTCCGGCTGCCTGAAAGTAATTATGCTGCACGCTCAGGTTACCGGCTACTGTGATATCGCCATACATATTCAGATCGTAACAAGTTACGCTGCCACCGGCAGAAAGCAGAATTGAACCGTTAACGTTCAAGGCACCTGCGATCACCGTGGGGATTGTCCTGAACATAAACTGGTTACCAACACTTACGTTCATATTCCCCAAAAGGTTCAAGGCTGCTGCAGTGGTGCTGATGCCCACAGTGCCACTGCTTTTATTTATTCCCAGATTGCCTAATGATGCCGAAGGGTTCTTCAGAGTAAGGTTTGAATCTCCAGCCCCCACGAAGTTTATAGTGCAAGATGCCGATGATTGCAGCGGTGTATTTGCCGCCTGGCTGAGGTCGCGGGTAATGTTTATCGTTCCTTGGGGTATCACTGCCGTAGAGCTTCCTCCAAAGATAAAATCCCTGCCAATAGTCAAGACAGCCCCGGTATTATTCATTTGAATAACACTATTAACATTGAGGTCTCTTCCTACATTCACGCTAACGGCATTCAGTGCCAAAGTACCGCTTAAAACAGATACATCGTTGGCAACGGTTAGGTTTTGATCTACCGTAACTTTGTTTGTGGTTTTGCTTATCCACACGTTATTAAAGGAACCCCCATCAGGGCTGGACAGCGTGGCATCTTCTGTGCCATACAGCTCCACAGTTCCTCCCGGCAGGCTTAATCCGGTTCTGCTAATGGTAAAAGAACCCTTGGTGCGAATCTTGCCTCCGGTAATCTGGAGATTTAGTGCATGCCCGGTATTAGTAATATCTATATCTCTGCTATCGAAATCCAACTCTCCGGCACTCATTATTATGGTAACATCCTGCGCATGAGCCCAATCCGCAGGAAAATCGTAGCCGCCCATAATCCTGATTTTCCCTCCGGTAATAGTGAGGTTGGCATCAATATCCACGAAGTGATCGTTATCCTGGCTAAGGTTTATCGCGCCGGAGGAAATGATATAGTTCCCTTTGATGGTCTGATCTTCCAGGTCGTTAACGGTAAAGAGCCCCCCTGCCACTTCGATAGTCCCCTGGTTATACTTATAACTGCGGGCGGTTACGGTTGAACCGGTCAAAATGCGTAACTTGCCGGAGCTTTTGTTCAGTCGTATAGTATTGAATATAGTACTGTTAACGGTTTGGTCTCCGGTGCCGTTGAAGACAACCGTGGAAGTGCCGTAGCTGAAGTAAGCCGAGCTGTCTTTGAACCAGTTACCACCCACTGTTAAAGTTTTGTCATGCGGCAGGAATGTTCCATCACCCAATGTGAAAGAACTCCTAACATTTAAATCACTTAGCAGATCTAACATACCGGAGTTTAGTACGATTAGCGTGTTTAGGAAGTCTGTGGGGTTTAACAAGGATATGCTCTGATTGTTACCGTTCATCAGCAAGTTGCCATCATACCACTTGATAGCGTCTGTAGTTGCATTAAGATTGCTTATATCCCCTTTTAGAGTTATCTGGGTATTGGAGTAGTTGTTAAACTTACTGTTCTGCCCGTTCAGGATATCCCCTTTTATAGTGAACCCGAGGATAGATTCTACCACGATATTCAGGGCATAAGAGGCGTTTTTATTGGAGCGGAGGTCATATAAACTGGTGGCATTGCTTCTGTTTATCAGGTTGGAATCTCCATTGCCATAGAACTCGATATAACCGTAGTTTATTTGGACAATAGAGCCGACCTCGAAGGTCATAGAGCCCTGGCAAGATATTCCCGCATCAGGTTCTATAGCATTAACCCTGGATGAACTGAGCCAGAGGATAGAGCCTTTCACCGTCAGATTTCCCCCAACATGTTTCATGGTTAACATCCCGGAGATAGAAGCATCTCCATCCACGGTTAAGGTATTTGTCCCAAAGGTAATATCTGCACCCAGTTTCAAGGTAAGATCACCCTTCACCCTCAGATCGTAGGGGAATGTTACCTCGCCATCGCTCTCCACGATAAGGTTGTTCAGATAACCGAAAGCGTGGGGGATGCTGATAACGTTATCTTCACCATCAAGATTCAATGTTCCCGCGTTCCAAAATATCCCCGCCGCGTTCGTGTTTTCGCTGATCAAATCACCATTCAGGGTTACCAAGCCATCGAAATAACTTCTGATTCTGCGGTTTTGATTGCATTTTAAGTCTCCATTTATTACAAATGGTTGCGTAGATTCCGCAGCTATCTGAAGTGAATATATGCCTTCCTTATCCGATACAATGTTGCCTAATATAGTATTGGCACTATGGTTAACAATATAGGATTCATAATCTTCTGCCGGATTCGCCATTCCTGAAGCAAAGATAAGAGTGCCTACCAGCATTTGCACATCAGCACCGGTATCGATGGTAAAGCCTCGCTTACAATAGATGTTTGCGCCAGAGAAATCTACCTCCAGCGAAGAGCCCGAATACCAATGTATATTCTGGGACACTGCAAGCATCGAAGCTTCAGAAATCATCTCGACCGAGCCATAAACGTCCATGTTTTCGTACACAAATAGGGAATGGCTCCCAATCCACAGTATACCGCCATAGCCAACCGTTAGCTTCCTGCAGAATGCAGCACTCCCATATATTTTAGCTACATGGGTATCAAAGATGGGAATATAAACCACACTTGTCTGGTCTGGTACGGTACCAGAGCTCCAGTTTGCAGGATCATGCCAATCCTGGCTTTCCACCCCTGTCCAGGTGTGCGTGTATCCGGTTGTGGTGGTTCCGGTGCTTACCTGGAAGGTGATTGTATCGTCGCCGGACAAGCCCACATTAGTTATGCTGATATTCCCCTGAGCCGAGGAACTTGTATTTACCCACAACCACGGCGTTTGATCACTATCATTAGTAATTCGCGTTCTACCGCTCTGCTCGCTAAGAAATGCCAGATTAGGATTTCCATTGCGGGTAAGATCACCTCCGGGGCGATATACATACACCTCATCAGGCGGACCTCCGGCATTGCCGTTCAATCCAGAGGTAACCCGGTAAACAATCAGTCCGGTTCCGGGGATGCCGGATTCGTAATTGCCCGCTTGTCTGCGATATTCCAGCATATAATACTGGTTTGGGATAGAGGATTGTATCTTGTAACAGGAATATGGCGAGCTGTCTATTGCCGTAAGAGTATATGTGGTGGGCGTAGCTGTGGGGCTAATGGTGGGTATCTCGGTAAACCAGTGCCCATACTTAAACTTGGTATGGGTAAGCCAATGCCCCACATTTGACGACATCATTTCCCAACTACTAGTCGGATCTATGGTACTCCAGGGTGGATAAGCCATTGCCGAATCGGAATAGTGATAAAAATCCGGTGCTCCAAGCTGGTGACCCATCTCATGACAAACTGTATTAAGTGACATTTCACTTTCTAAAGACTGTTGCACGTAAAACAGGACAAAAAGTATATGTAAATAATTCTTGAC
>CAYSGM010000021.1:13344-30370 GCA_964430595.1 uncultured Candidatus Cloacimonas sp. | reverse complement strand
GTCCAGCACCTGCGCCACTTCCATGCCTTTACCGATTACGTGGGTAACTTCCAGAAAGCGATCTGCGAGGGTCGATTTGCCATGGTCGATGTGCGCAACTATACAGAAGTTGCGTATAAATTCTTGCTTCATTATATATCCTTAATTTGCTGTAAAATAGCATCTTCTGCCCAAATGTGGCAGTGTAAACCATCTTCTGAGTAACTAAACATTTGTCAATCCCGATGTTTTTTATGTCTTCTGTGTAGAACCGCTGCACCGGAATCGCAGACGTCTCGTTTGCGCCTTCTTGCTTCCTACCCGAAGCTGATCCGCGGGGGGGTTGACCATGAGCTCACCATGATTTATCCCGGTGAGCTCATGGTCAGACCACCCGCGATTCTTTTGTGGAGAGCAAGTAAGGTGAAACAAGGGGTTGATGCCCCCTCCCCTGCAAGTCTGGAGTCGATGAAGCCTTACCCAACATCACTACTACCTATATCTTAGCGGCTTCATGGACTACAGCGTCTCCCAACTAGTTATCTTTAGTTTCACTCCTACCGGGGTTTCTGCGAGCGACGCTGTAGTCCAATCGGCTTAGAACATAACTATATGTGTATAGTTTATTTAAGCCGATTCGACTCCAGACTTAAATGCTGGATAGCTTGAATGAAGATATTAACAAGTGATAGCTGGAGATGCATGAACAGACGGGACGTCTGATATTCCGGATAAGCGCGCAATCAACTTGCCAAAGAAACTTAGCAACTTTGATATTGACAGATTTAACAGCCTTTTGCAGAATAGCACAATGAAAGAAATAGTACGCCGCAGCACACGCCGCATCATGCTGGGGAATATCCCCATCGGGGGCTGTTCGCCCATCAGCATCCAATCTATGTTATCCGTGAAAACCTCCAACCTGCCTGAAGCCAGCCGTCAGATACGGGAACTGGTTAGCGCCGGTTGCGATATAATCCGCTTCAGCGTGATGGATATGGACGATACCAAAGCCATCCGCGAGCTCAAAAAAGTATCCCATGCGCCCTTGGTTGCAGATATACATTACGACTACCGCCTGGCACTTGCGTCCATCTCTGCGGGGATAGACGGCTTGCGCATCAATCCCGGCAACATCGGCAAGGTGGAAGGGGTGCAAGCCCTGGTGGCAGCGGCAAAAGAGCGCATGATCCCCATCCGCATCGGGGTGAATAGCGGTTCGTTGCCAACTGAGCTGCTGCAGAAATACGGTGTCTCCGCCAAAGCCATGGTGGAAGCTGCTTTGGGGCATATCCGCATCCTGGAAGACCTTAACTATCAGGAAATTAAAGTATCCGTGAAGGCATCCTCCATTCCGCTGGTGCTGGAAAGCTACCGCAAGCTTAGCCAGGTGTGCGATTACCCGCTGCACCTGGGCGTTACCGAGGCGGGAACCATGATGCGCGGCAGCATCAAAAGTGCTATTGCCCTGGGGATTCTGCTGGAAGAAGGTATGGGCGATACCATGCGGGTGTCCCTCACCAGCGATCCCGTGAAGGAAGTAGCCGTAGCCAAGGAAATCCTGGTGGCATTGGGGCTGCGCAAGGGGCTTTCGATCATCAGTTGCCCTACCTGCGGACGCACCCGCATAGACCTTATCAGCCTCACCGAACAGGTGGAAGCTGCGCTGGCGGAATATGCCGATTACCCCCTTTCCATCGCCGTGATGGGCTGTGCGGTAAATGGTCCCGGCGAAGCCAGAGAAGCTGATTTTGGCATTGCCGGCGGTAAAGGCGAAGGCTTGCTTTTTGCCAGTGGCGAAATCATAAAAAAAGTGCCGGAAGACCGTCTGGTAGCCGAACTGGTTGCCATGGTGCAGGATTACATAAAGACTATTTGATGTTACTGAAGCTGTTCTTAGCTTTCCTCAAGATAGGTGCCTTCACCATCGGCGGGGCTTATGCCATGATACCCCTGATCCGCAAAGAAGTGTGCCAATCCCACAACTGGATTAGCGATGAGGAATTTATGGACGGGCTGGCAGCCGCGCAAAGCTGTCCGGGACCTATAGCCGTGAACTTAAGCATTTATGTGGGCTATAATATTGCTAAGGGCAAGGGGATGGCAGTGGCGGTGCTGGGCACGGTGCTTCCATCTATCATTAGTATTTTGCTGATTGCTATGTTGTTCAACCGCTTTGCTGATGCTGTGTTGGTGCGTAAAGCCTTTCATGCCTTGCGTCCGGCGGTGGTGGCGTTAATTGCAGTACCGTTGGTGCAAATGGCAAGAAAAGCAGGGGTTAATTATAAAAACCTTTGGTTTCCGCTGGTAGCTGCGGTGCTGGTGGGGGTGTTGCTGATCAGCCCTATGTATCTGATTAGTGCTACGATTGTATTTGCCTTGTGGCAGGGCTTGAGGGCTAAGCAGGCATGATCTACTTACAGATGTGGTTTACCTTCATGAAGATAGGCTTGTTCAGCTTCGGGGGAGGATATGCCATCTTGGCGATGATCCGGCAGGAAGTGGTGATTAACAATTCCTGGCTAACCCATGCGCAGTTCATGGACGTGGTGGCTATCTCGCAGATGACGCCGGGTCCCATAGCCGTAAACGCTGCCACCTTTATAGGTTACCAGAAGGGCGGGGTGCTGGGGGCACTGCTCTGCACCTTTGGGGTTATCCTGCCTTCGCTGCTCATTATGCTGATCGTAACTATCACATACCTAAAGCTTAAGAAACAAGCGTGGTTCAGGAATGTATTCAGCAAGCTGCGGCTGCTCTCTGTGGGGCTGATTGCCGCGGCACTGATCATGGTGTTTGGCGATGCGATGCGGGATTGGTTTTCCGCCATCGTGTTTGCGGCTTGCCTGCTGGCAGGATGGCGCTTTAAGCTGAATCCCTTCTATATGCTTATCGCTGCTGCAATTGTAGGCATGTTATTCGGTTAGGTCCCATTCTTTATCATTGTCTTTCGTAGCTAAAATATTATTATATAGCTATACCATCCCACCCGGGAGGAATTATGAAAGACACGTTTGCCGATAAGCTTTCTCATCTAAGCGCAGAGAGCAGTGCAGCCCAAATCGTGATGCGTTTTATGCAGCACCTGAAGTTTGAGCTCGGGAAAGACCAGTTCTCCGCCACTCCCATGGATTGTTACCTCAGCTTTGCCTCCGCGGTGCGCAGCATTCTGCTGAATAACTGGCTGATTACCCAACCGCAGGAGTATGCTGCCAAGCGTAAACGGGTTTATTACCTCTCGCTTGAATACCTGATCGGACGCAGCCTGGGCAATGCCATCCTGAATCTGGATATCCACCGCCAAAGCATCAAAGCCCTATCCGAGATGGGCTATGACCTTACCCTGATTAGCGAACTGGAGTGGGATGCAGGCTTAGGTAACGGCGGTCTGGGCAGGCTGGCAGCATGCTTTCTGGATTCTCTTGCCTCGCTCAAAATCCCTGCTTACGGCTACGGCATTCGCTATGAATACGGCATTTTCCTGCAACACATCGTAAATGGCGAGCAGGTAGAAAGCCCCGATAACTGGCTGCGCAATGGCTCTATCTGGGAGATCTCCCACCCGGAAAGGCTGTTCCCCGTGCATTTTGGCGGAACCGTGAAAGCAAGCTGCAAGGAAGATGGTACCAAGATTATGCACTGGATACCATCCGAGCACGTGATGGCAATGGCATATGACTATCTGGTGCCCGGTTTTCAGAATGGGTATGTAAACACGCTAAGGCTGTGGAGCGCAAAGAGCAGCAGGGATTTTAACTTAAGCTTCTTTAACGAGGGAGATTATGTGCAGAGCGTGGCGAATAAGAACCACTCCGAGATGATCTCCAAAGTCCTGTATCCCAACGATAACAATATGCAGGGCAAGGAACTGCGCCTTAAGCAGGAATACTTCTTTGTCTGCGCAACCCTACAGGATATCCTGCGCAGGTTTAGCAAGAAGTTCGCAGATTACCGGCTTTTGCCGGATAAAGCCGCCATCCAGATGAATGACACGCACCCCGCCATCGCCGTGGCAGAGCTGATGCGCACCCTTGTGGATGAAAAAGCCATTCCTTGGAATACCGCCTGGGACATCACGCAGCAGTGCATGGCTTACACCAACCACACCATTCTGCCGGAAGCGCTGGAAAAGTGGCACGTAGCTCTGTTTGAGAAGGTGCTGCCCCGGCATTTACAGATCATCTACGAGATAAACCAGCGCTTTCTTAGCTCAGTACAGCTTACTTCCCCAAGCCTCCAAGCCATCCGCAACCTGTCTATAATCGAGGAAGAACCGGTGAAAAGCGTGCGAATGGCGAATCTGGCAATCGTAGGCTCGCACAGCGTGAACGGGGTATCCGCGCTACACACACAGATACTTAAGGATAAGGTATTCAGGGACTTCTACAGCTTATACCCGGATCGCTTTAACAACCGCACCAACGGCATCACTCCCCGCCGCTGGCTGATGCTGTGCAATCCCCGGCTCAGCGAGCTGATCACCAAAGCCATAGGACCTGCCTGGATGCACGATCTGCTGCTGCTGAGCAAGCTAAACAAGCTGAAGGACGACAGCGCATTTCTTGCCGACCTGGGAGACGTTAAGCATCAGAACAAGGAAGAATTCTGTAGTTACTATACTGCCACGCATCACCATAACCTCAATCCGCACAGTATCTTCGATTTCCAGACCAAGCGCATGCACGAATACAAACGGCAATTGCTTAACGCCCTGGGCATTATCCACCTGATCCACCGCATCCGCAAAGGCGAAGACATCACGCCCCAGAGCTTCTTTTTCGCAGGGAAGGCAGCACCCGGCTATTACACTGCCAAGCTTATCATCCGCTTCATTTGCGCCATTGGCGCTTACATCCAGAAGGATAAACAGCTTGCCGAACGCCTAAACGTGGTGTTTCTGCCCAATTACCGCGTTAGTCTGGCAGAGCGTATTATGCCCGCATCGGAAGTATCGCGCCAGATTTCCACCGCCGGCACAGAAGCTTCCGGCACGGGAAACATGAAGTTCGCGCTGAACGGAGCCCTGACCATCGGCACTTTGGATGGCGCAAACATCGAGATTCGCGATGCCGTGGGAGCAGATAACTTCTTCCTCTTCGGTATGACCGCCGCGGAGGTGCAAGCCCTAAAAGAGCAAGGCTACCATCCATATGAGATGATGCAGCATAACCCCGACATTAAAGAAATCTTCAGCTTTATCGAGTCCGACGCGCTGTCGCCTTTGCAGCCGGGATTGTTCAAACCTTTAACCGATCTGCTTCTGCATCATGGAGATAACTATTGCCTGATCGCCGATCTTGCCGATTACCTTAAGGTTTGCAGTGAGGTTGCCACCGCCTATCAGGATAAACCCAAGTGGAACAGGATGTCCCTGGCAAATATCGCCAACATGGGCAGATTCTCCTCCGATGAGACCATAAAGGGTTATGCCAAAGAGATTTGGGGAGTGCTGTAAGCCTTTGCATGATTGTTGCCGGCAGCTATTGCGATAGCATTACGCATGAATTACGCATCGCATCCGTATTTCATGCGTAATGCATAAGTAATTGGAGCAAGGAAGAAGGCGGTTTAATAGGGGCGGGAAGGATCAGCCAAGCCCGAGGCGTTGCTGCTGATAGCTGTTATCTTGGATGTTTTGCCACCACTGCTTGTGTTCCAGATACCACAGCACCGTCTTGCGGATGCCGGTGGTGAAGGTCTCGGCAGGTTGCCAGCCAAGTTCGCGCTGTATTTTGGAAGCATCGATGGCATAGCGGAGATCGTGCCCGGGTCTGTCTGTCACGTAGGTGATAAGCTCGCGGTAGCTTTGTAATTGGCTGGAGGGCAGGAGTTCATCCAGTAGATCACAGATGATATTTACTATCTGTTTATTCTGCATCTCGTTACAACCACCGATGTTGTATGTTTCTCCAGTCTTGCCACCTCGGATGATGGTGTTTATTGCCCTACAATGGTCGTCCACATATAGCCAATCCCGCACGTTCAAGCCCTTGCCGTAAACAGGCAGCGGCTTGTGCGCCAGGCAGTTAAGGATCATCAGAGGGATCAGCTTTTCGGGGAACTGGTAAGCGCCATAGTTGTTGCTGCAATTGGAGATGGTTACAGGCAAGCCGAAAGTGCGGTGCCAGGCGCGGACAAGGTGGTCTGAACCCGCTTTGGAAGCGGAATATGGGGAAGAGGGGTCGTAGGGAGTGCTTTCTTCAAACAAGCCATATTCGCCCAGCGAGCCGTAAACTTCATCCGTGGATACGTGGTGGAAGCGGAAGGCTGTTTTGGCGGCATCAGGCAGCTTGCGGTAATGCTCCAGCGCAGCACCTAACAGGATGGCGGTGCCCACCAGATTGGTATTGATGAAATCCATGGGAGCATCGATGGAGCGGTCAACATGGGATTCGGCAGCAAAATTGACGATGGTATCGGGCTGGAAAGCCTTTATAATTTTAGAAACACGGGCTGTGTCGCAAATATCCGCCTGCTCGAAGAAGTACCTGCTGCCACCATGTCTGGTTTCAATATCGCTCAGGCTTTCAAGGTTGCCGGCATAGGTAAGTTTATCCAGATTAAGCACTTTACCGCTAAAGGCGGGATCGGAAAACAGCAGGTGGATGTAGTTGGCACCGATAAAACCTGCACCGCCGGTAACTAGGACGTGCTGCATCACCGTTATCTCAGCTTATTCAGGATGCTTTTAAGCTGCTCCAGTTCTTCCGGGCTTTTGTATTCCAGGGTTATCTTGCCCTTGCCCTTGTGCTCGCGGACCACTGCCTTCAGCCTGAAAAGGGAGCTTAGTTCCTGCTCGAAACTGCGGATGAGGGCGGTGCGTTTTGGGGTGTCGTCCTCTTTCTGCAAGGACTGGACGTACCCCTTAGCTTTTTCCTCGGCTTGGCGGACGGTAAGCTTGTATTTAACGATGAAATCGGCAAAACTCTGCTGGTAATCAGGCTCCACGGCAAGCACGCAGCGGGCGTGACCGGGGCTGATGATGTCGCTGCTCACCATGCTTTGCACTTCCACGGGAAGCTTTAGCAAGCGGATACTGTTGGTGATGGTGGCGCGGTCTTTGCTCATTACCTGCGCGATCTGCACGTGGGTAAGCTGAAAATCCTCTGCCAAAGCGGAATACGCCATGGCTTCCTCGATAGGGTTAAGGTCTTCGCGCTGGATGTTTTCCACTATGGCAAGCTGAAACTGCTCCTTTTTAGAAACGCTGCGGATAACTACCGGCACGTTCTCCATACCCGCCAGCTTGGCGGCTTCCAGGCGTCTTTCCCCAGCGATAAGCTCATATTCCGTAGCGCTGGTTTTGGTAACGATGAGGGGCTGGATGATGCCATTCTCTTTGATGGATTCGCTCAGCTCCGCTAAACGCTGCGGATCGAAGGTTTTGCGCGGTTGGTAACGGTTGGGCTTGATCTGTTCGATCGGCAGCATACCGATGCCCAATTGCGGAGTGTTGTTGCTTTCCCTATCCGGAATCAGTGCCGATAAGCCACGTCCAAGATGTTCGTTCATTAGTTGTTCCCTTGCTTGCTGCGCTCTATTACTTCGTTGGCGAGGTTAAGGTAGCTCATCGCACCGGGGGAGCGGATGTCGTATAAAAAGATGGGTTTGCCGAAGCTGGGTGCCTCGGTAAGCTTTATGTTACGGGGGATCACGGAGCGGAACACCTTCTCTTTAAAGTATCTGTGCACTTCCTTCGCCACCTGCATGGAGAGGTTCACGCGCTTGTCGAACATGGTTAAAAGGATACCGATGATGCCCAGATTGGGGTTTAAGTTCTTCTGGATGAGGCGGATGGTGGTGAGTAACTGGCTGACGCCTTCCAGAGCGTAGTATTCGCATTGAATGGGCACAAGCACATCCGTGCTGGCAGTCATGGCGTTCACGGTTAGCAGCCCCAAAGAAGGCGGGCAGTCGATAAGGATGAAATCGAAATCATTAAGGATGGGCTGCAAGGCTTCTTTCAGCTTATGCTCGCGGGCAAACTCGTGCACCAGCTCTATTTCCGCACCGGTTAAGTGGATATTCCCCGGAACGCAGAAGAGGTTCTCGGTGTTGGTCGGCAGAATCGTGCTGGCGATGGGAACGCGCCCGATAAGCGCATCATACACTTGCAGTTCAATCTTCTCTTTGTCTATGCCAACGCCGCTGGAAGCGTTGCCCTGCGGATCAAAATCGATCAGCAGAGTCTTCTTCTCCAGCACCGCCAGCCCGGCTGCAAGATTCACCGCGGTGGTTGTCTTGCCCACGCCGCCTTTCTGGTTCACAATCGTTATTACTTTCGCCATATATGTCCTTATCTTAGCGTGCGTTATCAGCGCATCATCAGGTCGCGCTGTTTGATGCCTACTATCCGGCGCAGTCCCAGATCGGGATCTGTCTTTTCCAGCAGGATTTGGTGCTTCAGGTTTTCAATGTCGTTCAGTTTTTGAGACTTGTAGAATATCGCCATCCCGGAAGGCTTCAGCAACCGCCTTAGCGGAGCCAGATAGCGTTCTTCCAAAGCCACGGCACGGCACACGATCAGGTCATAACTGGGGCGTCCCGCCGTGAAGGCATAATCCTCCAGTCGCGCACTAACCACTGCCGTATCCGGCAATGCCAAGGCTTCCACAAATTCCTGCATAGCATGCGTCTTCTTTTGTACGGAATCCAGCATTACCAGCGTGCATTGCGGGACGATCAGCTTTAAGGGAATCCCCGGAATGCCGCCACCAGAACCGAAATCCAGCACCGTCTTATCCGTTAAATCCAAACATTCCAGCGCAAGCAGACTGTCAAGGAAATGCTGCACCCAATACTTCTCCAGCGGAATGTTGCGGGAAACCAGATTGACCATCCGGTTGGTGGAGCTAAGTAGCTGAAAGTAATGCTCAAATCTGCCCATAAGCTGCGGGACGTCCGCATAAGCACGTTCCTTCAGAAAGGCTTCAAAGCGTCTTTTTGGCTCGGTCATGGTTTCTTCTCCGGTATATTGCGGATGAGTGCCTGTACAAGGAAGGATTCATCCTGGTTCATAGTTTTAAGGGCGGTGATGGCTTCCTCACTGCCTATTTGCAGCAGGGATCGTGCAGCTATGTAACGATACCGCTCACTGGGATGTGAGGCATAGCCGCTTAACACCCGGATGCTTTCTGCGCTCTTGATACTACCCAGCAGCGAGATGCAGGCTGTGGTATATCGCTTTGCTGCCAAGTGCTTACGTATCGGCACGATCAGGGTGCTATCGCCAACTCCGGCGATCAGGCTCATGGTGGTCTTGGCTTTCAGGCTGTCTGCGTCCTCAACATAGTTAAACAAGCTTGCCTTGAAGGCAGGAACATCTTTTAAAAACACTTCCAGAGCACGGTATTCCAGCCCGGATTTACTGTTCAGTTTATTCTCTAAAATATAGGGCAAGGCTTCCTCGCTGCGGGCAGCAAGCACCTTTCTGGCTTCTTTCACGCGCTTAACTGCACTGCCAACTTCCCATTCCGCGGCAGCAGCAAACACTTCTGCAATCGGCGCATCGGCAGCTACCAACGGGTCTTCCCCGCTTGCTTCCTCGGTTTGAACCGCTAAGGCAGCATTAAGATCAACATCTCTGCCAATCCCGTATGAGCCCTTCTGCCAGGTTTTGTTATCTGCCTTTGTGCTATCGGGATAGCTATCTTTTCCGCCCAAATCCAGAAACAGCCCGATACTCCCCGTGGAGCGCGCAAAAGCCCCGTTACCATAGTTCTGAGCTTCATTGCGTTCATAGCGGTCGTCACCCTGTTTATCCACAAAGATGCCCACGGAATTGCTCAAGCCCAGCCCGTTACCGCCGTGAATGGAATAGGCATCATTCCCGCCATTGTCGATCAAGGCACCAACGCCCCAATCGTGCCCCGCACCCTGTCCCGGTCCGTTGCGGCTGTAATAGGTGTCGTTACCCGCGCCGTCATACAGAAAGCCGCACGCAAGGTGAATCCCGGAGCCCTGAGGGTAATAAACCGCGTTATACACATCGTTCCCGGCTTCGTCTATCAAAACTCCCGTGGCATACCAATAGCCCACACCTTGGGCATACACAGCACCTAAGTATTTGTCGTTGCCTTTATTATCATATAGCAAACCCAAGCCACCGGCGAAATCCGGGCGCATGCCAAAGCCCATGCCTTGTCCCATGCTGCGGTAATCATCCGGCATCAGAGGAGCATGGGTATATTTTCCCCCAAGCTGGTAAACATCTGCCCCACTGTAATCTAACAAGGCACCCACGCCGCGCACGCTGCCCATGCCCTGAGCCATGGTAGTGGCGGTGTAAGTGTCATTCCCCGCGTAATCTACCAGCATGGAGATTCCCTGCATCGCTGCGCCTTGAGAGAACAAGCCACTACCGTAAATATCTCTGCCCGCGAAGTCCACGTGCAGGTTCAAGCCAAGCAGGCTGCTGAAGGCAAAATCATCTGTCTGATAAGTGTCGTCACCTTTTATATCATAGGAAACGCCATGTCCGGCAATGCTGCTGAACATCCCACCCGGCTGCGCATTGCGGTAAACATCATTACCGCTGTAATCTATCAGCAGGTAAGAGTAATTATCCTTTCCGGTATTAAGGTTCATCTCGTAAATGTCGTTGCCCGCAGGATCGATCAGCAGGCATAAAGGCTTTTTCGCCAGTGCCTTAATCTCGTAAATGTCATAAGTTTCCGCCACCACCGTGCCAATGATCATCACCCCGTGCGGAGTAGTTTTCACCAAAGGCTTCCGGTTGGTATAAAGGAATTTCGCAGCCCCCTGCTTCATCACCTGCGAGGCGGCATAGTATTTCAGGGCAGATAGATACAGAAACTCGTAGTTGATATCACTGAACATCGCTTCCAGAGCATCTGTGTCCAGGCTATCGGGGCTCGGCAGCCCTTTTAGGACAAACAACTGCTTATATTTGTCCACATCCTCGCTCTCGGCGAATGAGTTGTAAAAGAAGGCATTCAGGCTATCCAGACGCCCCGCACCAAGCTCTGAACGCAGGGCAGCCATTTCGCTGTCCAAGCCCTGTAGCACAGTCTCCCAAAATGTAAAGAGGTCTTTGGGTTTCTTCACCCTGGCATCGAACATGCTCAGGTAGGCGAAATATGCCTCTGCATAAACCTCGATGGCATCAGGCTTGCCCCAGGCGATATTGGCAAAGTGATTAACCAATTCCGCAATACCGGCATCGTTCTGCTCTGCGCAGAACCGCCGCAGATCACCAACTTGTTCAATTCCGGAAAGAGGCTTCTGCAAAGCATTCATGTGCCATGCGCTTTTCTGGCGGGTGGATAGATCCCAATCCTTTTCAAAATCTAAGGATTGGGGATTCAGCTTTGCTTCCGCCAGCAGCTCATGTAATTGGGATACAGTTAGTTCGCTTAGCGGTGCATAATCTGCGCCAATACTATCCGGCTCTGCATCAGGGGTTAGTTCAGCAGCTAAGCCAATGCAAATAAACAGCATAAACAGTAGGGTAAAAAACCTTGAAAACATCATGTAAACCTCTTCTTGAGGCAATTTTATGATATGGCTGCTATTTGTCAAATCCTTTCAGGTTTTCTAACTCCTTCCTTGCTCGAATTACTAATGCATTACGCATGAACTACGCATCTCATCCGTAGTTCATGCGTAATGCTAAAGAAATACCCCCTTGGGATAAGGGGGTATTCTTTCTTGTTGTTAGGGGGAGTAAAGGAGACTATTTATGCATTCTTGCCACGAGTCCGGCAACGTGTTTGCCTTGGAATCTGGCACCATTCAGTTCGTTTTCGGAGGGCATACGACTGCCGTCGCCTGCTGCAATGGTGGATGCACCGTAAGGAGAACAACCACTCATTTCGGAGATAGTTGTTTGCCCAACAAAGGAATATGGCAAGCCCGCAATAAGCATGCCATGGTGCAGAAGGACGGTATGAAAGCTTAAGATGGTGGATTCCTGCCCACCATGTTGGGTGGCGCTGGAGGTAAATACACTGCCTATTTTGCCTATCAGAGAGCCCTTTGCCCAGATTCCGCCGGTGGCGTCCAGAAAGGCTTTCATTTGGGCGGTCATGTTGCCAAAGCGGGTGGGGCTGCCAAAGATGATGGCGTCGTAATCCGGTAATTCATCAACCGTGGCGATGGGAACATCGGCAAAGGCTTTCTGAGCCTCGGTTGCTCCCATCATAGCGATGATTTCCGGGCTTAAGGTTTCGGGAATGCGCTTGAGGGTAACTTCCATGCCATCTATTTGCTTGGCACCTTCTGCCACGGCTTTTGCCATCTGGTAGATGTGCCCGTAGGTGGAGTAAAACAGTACGAGTATTTTCATTTATATTCTCCTGGTTTGTGTCTGGTTTTATTGGACAATATAAACGGCAATTCCTACTGCGCAAGTGGGAATATTACATAAGCTGTTTTACCGTGGCGATAAACTCTGCAATATGCTCTTCCTGCGTGTTAAAGCTGCACATCAGGCGGGCTTCGTTCTCCGCTTCATCCCAGGTGTAGAACAGGTATTTCTCCTGCAATGGTGTGATCAAAGGTTTGGGTAGAATGGCAAACAGAGCATTAACAATAACTTCCTGCGTGATTGTGATGGCAGGGATTTCGGCAAGGCGTTTGGCAAGCAGGGCAGCCATACTATTAGCATGAGCAGCATTGGTTTTCCACAGGTCATCCGCCAGATACGCCTGGAACTGAGCCGCTATGAAGCGCATTTTGCTGAAGAGCTGGCTTGCCTGCTTACGGTAGAAGCGCATATCGCAAGTATGTTCATGTTTGAAGCTGATAATCGCTTCGCCAAACAGCATGCCGTTTTTGGTACCGCCAAAGCTTACGATGTCGGCACCCACGTCCTTGGTCATTTCTTGCAGGGTGCAGTTCAGTGCCACCGCGGCATTTGCAAGGCGGGCACCATCGATATGCAGCAGCATGTTGTGGCTATGGGCAAAATCCGCCAAAGCGCGCAACTCAGCCAGGGTGTAAAGCGTGCCATACTCGGTGCTTTGAGAGATACTGATGATCTTGAATTGGGAATGATGCTGGTCTCTGTCACCCAATAAACGCGGGGCAATCAGCGCAGGAGTAAGCTTGCCATCCGGAGTCTCAATGGGGCTAAGGCGTGCCTGGGTGAATTTCTGCACCGCACCGCACTCGTCCACATTGATATGGGAAGTGGTGGCGCAGATAACCGCATTAAAGGAATGCATAAGCGATTGCAGACAGAGAATATTGGCACCTGTGCCTGTCATTACAAACCAAGCATCACAATCCCCGCCGAACAGGGCTTCTATATCCTTTAAAACCTTCAATGTTAATGGGTCATCCCCATACGCAGGGCAGTAGCCTTCGTTTGCCTGCACAATAGCATCCAGCACTCGTGCATGCACGCCACTATGATTATCCGAGCCAAAACTAATCTTATACATCTATAGCCTCTCTTTCCTCTTTTTCTCTTTGTTAAAATCTTCTCTGCTTTTCTCTGATAAACTCTGCTTTTCTCTGTGTTGAAAAGAAGAAATCTTCCTCTGCAACCTTTCTATCCTCAGCTCCACCGCAGCCACCTTCTTTGTTTCCACGATGTATCTGCTTAGCAGGTAGTTCCTCAGCTTCTCTGCAGTCTCCAGTGCCAGGGTATGTTCCTTCAGGTGGTTTTCCTGCAGCTTGCACAGCTCCAGCATTGCCAGAGGGCAGTTCAGGTCGCAGGCAATCTGGAAGCAATCCAGCGCTGAGGCAAGATCGCCCTCTTTCTTATAACACAGCCCCAGGTCGCGGGTTACATCCTTGTTTATCATGCTGTTTGAAAGCATATCCACCAATATACGCTTGGCGATATCGGGCTTATTCTGGCTTTTATACAGCATCGCCAGCGCGTGGTAGTCTATCCGGACGTCCATGCCGTGCGGGGGAGGGTAATCCACGCTGTCGCAGATGAGGGTGAAGAGCGCGGCGGTGTGCAGGATGTCATGATGGTTGTGGATAAAGATGCGCCGCACCAGCTCGGGATCGCCGTTCACCAGATACTGGAAGTAAGTTTGGGGGATCTCGCTGCCCTCGATATCAAGTTCTTTATCCCGGATGTGACCAAGGATGTAGAACTCGATGGTCTCCAACGCGCAGGAGGGCAACTTGTTCTTCCACAGGCGGCGGGCAATGTGTAACAGGTCAAGATGCTCCATGGCGCGCAGGTTCAGCCATATCTGGTGATACAGCAGGCGGGATTCCAGCACCGGCACATCGAAGGTTTTGCCATTGAAGGTAATA
The DNA here is from genome assembly GCA_964430595.1 of uncultured Candidatus Cloacimonas sp. Taxonomy (GTDB): domain Bacteria; phylum Cloacimonadota; class Cloacimonadia; order Cloacimonadales; family Cloacimonadaceae; genus Cloacimonas. Next base: position 16,150 of record CAYSGM010000021.1, on the reverse strand, counting down.
AGCAGGGATTTGCTTTGCAGCAGTGTGATTAACCGATCAAAGGAACTTACCTCCGCATCGGGATCGGGCAGGAAGATCTGCTCCACCACAAACTGGTCGTTCTCATAATATCCCAGCCCGATCATGAAGGCAAGGGTTTCCCCGCGCCCCAGTCCGGTGGTCTCCAGATCAAACACCAGGATTTCTTCCTTGTTGCGGGCAAGCTGCGGATCCAGCCCCGCCCAGGTGAGCAGAACTTCCGGGATGTGATGTGGGTACAGGGGAAGGTTATCTATCTCCGTCTGCATAGGGTAAGCTTTCTTGGTGTAGAAGTAAGGGCTTTCCACATGCGCGGAAAACTCCCCCTCTATCGCCAAAGCAAGTGCTTCCCGCAGCATGGCGCGCAGCTCGGAGGCATAAAGTTCCTTGTCTGTATTCATATCCGTTGTCATGGGTTCATGCTTTTTAGGCAGCGGAAAAGTGGCAATATAATTCTTTATGCAAAAAGCACTGCCGGAAGTGTGTCCGGCAGTGCTATGCTTGATAAGGTAAGGATTATTTAAGCTTGATTATTCTAACGGTAGCCTCTGCTGTATCCTGTTTGGCTTTTACCAGGTAGATACCGCTGGCGCAGTTACGCCCATTGTTATCCATACCATTCCAGGAAATGTTCTGCCCCGGTAGGGTTCTAAACCGATTTACTTGCTGTCCCTTAAGGTTATAGATATCCACATCAATCATGCCGGCTTTGGAGCTTTGCAGGTCGATATTCACGATATCGTTAAAGGGCATGGGATATGCACTAAGCTTGAGATCTGCAATCGCGGGTAAGTTATTATCGTCAATAGCAGTTCCATAGGTGAACCAGGTGAATACTTCTTTTTCGTATTCAGACCAGCTATCAGCGTAATAGGAATCCAGCAATACTTCTGCAATGTTACCATGAGTGTCATAACTGAAGGTTTCCCTTTCTTGGGGCACCCAGTTGCGGACCGGCTGCTCCATATAATCATTCTGTATAGTAAGTAAGCGATTGGTGGTTGCCTGCCAGGTATATACTTCCCTTTCATCTAAGTCCCAGGATGCCCCATTCCACTTTGAGGTAAGGTATTGTGCCGGCATACCCGGTAGGTAATACATCCCTTCCCCAAAACTGGTGGGATAGGAGTTTGCAATGTATTCTATAAGGGTTTGGGCATTGCTTTGGTCATTGGGATGATATGTGTTTACGGTGCGGTAAGCATTCACCCATGTGGTAGAATCGGTAGAGCTTTGTTCTACTTCCGTAATCACTCGTCCCTGATTGTCGTGTTCAAAGGTGGAAATCCAATATGGGGGTTCTTCTTCATCATTCATCCAACCTGCAAAAGAGGCAATATTCTGTCCACTGTAGGTAATGTGAAGAATCATAAATGGATCCATAGTAAAGGTTCCGCCATTGAACATATTCATATAGTAGTGAATAAGGCGGTTCTGGTTGTCATAAACAGAGGTGGAATTAAACATGTGGATAACCATTCCGGGCATAAACTGCATGAATCCGTTCAAAGCAGTTACCCTACCGGCATTGTTGTATTCAAAATGCAAAACCATGAATTGCATCCATTCATTGGTATTGCTTTCCCATTCGTAGGTAACCAGCGAATCAGGTTTTCCTGTGGTGGAATTGGGATAATGGTGAGTTATCTTACTATCATGATCCCAAACATCTACGTTTTTCTCATACTTAACACGCTCATGGACACGGTAAGCCCGGTTGGGACTTCCCGGCAAGGCTCCATCATTCAGTTGCTTTAAGAGGCTGTGGCTGCCCGCAAAAGCAAGCAGTGGCAATAAAATACATAAACTGATCAGTAATGTCCGTTTCATGGGACACCTCCATATCTTTATTGATTACAAACTAAACAGCGTGGATTAATATGTCAAGAGATATCTTGCCAAAGCTATATCTTGCAAGGCTATGCTACAGGTTATGTGAACATCCTTCTTGCATATAACACCGGATGAATGTATAGCTTTACGCTAATATATGGCACATTTATTGCAAGCTTATACTAAACGATGAAGTATTAATCCCCATGAGGTTCGTATGAAGCTTTCTCTGTGCTTATTGCTGCTTACTTTCTATGTTATCGCTTGTTTTGCGTTTGTTATTCCCGTCTCCGATACCCCTGTCCTCACCGATGCCAATCTTATCACCGGCTTACTGCGGGTTGATCCTGACGACCAAGTGCCGGAAAAGCTCTCCACCAAATGCTGGTTGTGGCAGGATGGCGACGATCTGCTTGCTTACTTTGAGTGTGAGATCGATTCCACCTTTTATCCCGGGCAGGTAGGAACGCGTGATTTAGCTCAGTCAGCGGATTTTGTCCGGGTGCAGCTAATTACTATCCCCGATGCTTTTTACGCCTATTACTATGCTGCCTACCCCATGGGTTATTTGTTTGATGCTGTCCGTAATTCAGAGATGACCGTAGATAAAAACTGGAACAGTCACTATACTTTCGAAAGCAAACATGACGACAAAACCTGGCAGGTCACCATGCGCATTCCATTGGCGGAATTGCGTTTCCAACAGAAGTTACCTTACCAATGGAAGATAATCATTTCCCGCAATCACAAAAGCGCAGAAGAAATGTATAGCTTTCCCTTCCTGACCAGTGAGATGAATAAGGATTATTTCATTAAGGCTCAAGATATAGAGCTTACCCAGCCCATCAAGCGCAGCCTGGATATTTCCTTTCGCCCCCTACTTCGTGAAAAGCTATGATCTGATTGCGAAAACCGGCAGCTTCGATCCCGACCATCTGGGAATGGATGTGGCATT
>CAYSGM010000021.1:10795-13334 GCA_964430595.1 uncultured Candidatus Cloacimonas sp. | reverse complement strand
AATCCCGGTCAGCGCACCCGCATTACGCTGAGCGTAAATCCCGCTTTCTCCGATATTCCCCCCGATGACGCCGCCGATAACTACAACAGTAAATACCCGCCCTACCTGTCCGAAAACCGCTTCTTTTTCACAGAGGATATCGATGTCTTCGGCATAAGCATGGAGGTCTTTTATACGCGCCGCATTGCCAAGCCAAGCCTGGCATATAAGATCACCGGCAGCAGCAAATCCTTTAACTGGGGCGCATTAGGTGCTTTCGATAAAGATGTTCGTGCCGACGACATGCTGAATTATTATCAGGTGCTGGCATTAAACCCCGCATGGCGCACGGTAAAGCTATCCAACGCCATTCTTACCCGCAGCAATGATGACTATTACAACCATGTTTACACCGGCAATTATACTTGGCAATTTGCCAAAGACCTGAAGCTGAACGCACGCACCACCCTTAGCACCAAGAAATTGCAGTCCCAAGCGGAATCCAAAGAGGGCATGATCGGCAGCATAGTCCTTAGCGCATCTCCCTCAAACTTTTATTCCAGTGCCTATTACACCCGCTGCAGCAAGGACATCAATGTAGATATGGGCTATCTCTACCAAAAAGACTTCCACAAGTGGGGTGGCGATGCAGGCTGGGACATGGATCAAAGCACCGGCTACATCAAATATGCCGGAGTAAGCACTTGGACGGAAATATACGAATATTATCCCGATACTACCAAGCTGCATGAGCGCAATTTGGGGGTTAATGTTTACCTTAACTTCCGCCCGGAATTCTCATTCAACACCACAGCAAGCATTGGCAGCGAGATAGATTATAGCGACAACATCCACGATAACTACGCATATAACGCCAACCTGTCCTTTTTCATGTGGGATACGCTTAGCTTCTCCGTTTTCTACCAGCACCAATACTCGCTGGTTTACGATCTGTATGATGCCTACAATCAGGATAGATTTGATGCCAGTATCTGGGGAACTCCCACGCCAAAGTTATCCTACAGCCTCTCCGGAAGCCTGAAGCAATATGGCTATCCCAAGGTAAGTAACGTCTTTGGTGAGCAAGTAATTATGGATAATAAATACGCAATCCTGAACGGCGAGGTTTGCTATACCCAGAGCCACAAACTGCGCCTCAGCGGAGCCCTGAGCTATGATACTAACGATAGCTATGGAGTATATAGCGCGTTGGGCTATAACTTCAATCTGCGCTATGAGTTTATGCCGGAATACTTTCTGTTTGGGGGATTCCAAAGCAACCAGTATCAGGATATAAAATACACTTACGACGATCCACTGGGGCACTTCTGGAAAGCCTCTGCCACCGCATACGTTAAGCTCTCCTTAACCTTATAAATTCCTTTGGCGAATCCTGCTTCTTCCTTGCAAGCATTGCCCTATCATACCCCACCCATACCCCACAAAACCTGCAATGAGTGGGGTATGATAGGGCAATGCCTTTTAGTAAGAAGAAAAACAACCAGCTGGGGGACAAAGAAACAGTTGACAGCAACATGCCCTTATCCGCAAGATGTTTCTATTAGCTTTATTCCATAAGGAGCCGTTATGAAAGAGATGATTCTGGCAAAGCTGAAGAAGCTTCAAGCAGTGGAACTTGCCACTTGCGATGGGGATCAACCCCGCCTTAGACCCATGACTTTAATCGTTAAAGAAGGGCGCTTTTATTTCGCCACCGGCAGCAGGGATTGCAAAACCAGGCAGCTTGAAAGCAACTCTAAAGCCGAATTCTGTCTGCTTATCCCCAGTGCCGATAGCACCGGATATCTGCGTGGAAGCGGGAAAATGGAAAAAGTGGAAGATCAGGCTACCCGCAAAGAAGTAGCTGATTGGGCGGAATTCATTTATGACTATTGGAAAGAAGCAACCGATCCGGACTATTGCCTGTTCGAGCTGGAACTAAAGCAAATCCGGCACATGGAACCGGGTGAAATGACGGAAACCGTGATAGAGTGGTAAGATGAGAAAGTTTATTGCCACCATACTCCTAATCTCCGCTCTGGGAATGCTTTTTGCCTTGCCCGCAGAGCTTACTAAAGCAGGAAACTCCTCGCTATACAAACAGCTTTCCCGCAAGGCATCAGAGAATCTGAAAAGCTTGCCTTATCCGGCACGCACCCTGTATAAAACGCTGCTGAAATCCAATCCCGATATCCTGATGGCATATCTGCTTGCCTACGAAAGCCAAGCCAACTTAAGTATGGCAAAGCCTGCCGATGTGGAAAGCAACTACCGTGAGATAGTAAAACTGCTGGAAAAAGAAGGCTTGCGCTATGAACCGGAGTTTTTCCTTTCCTATGTAGCCAAACAAACGGTTTCTGATGAAGCGATAACGCCTTACCGCAGTGCTACATTGGCAGACGGCTTGGCAAAAGTGATCAGCGAAACCAGCACAGATATAGACAGATACCGCGCCACGACATTATGGTGTGTGTCGCGCTTGCAGTTCCAGCAAACCTCCGGCAGAGATCAAAACCCGCTGGATATCACCCAAAGGTCGCTAATCGGACGCTGTGAGGAA
>CAYSGM010000021.1:0-10785 GCA_964430595.1 uncultured Candidatus Cloacimonas sp. | reverse complement strand
GCTGCCCGTGTGGTGGGCTTGCCATCCCGCCCTGCTTCCACCCCATGGTGGGCGCATATGGATAATAACCATGCGTGGGCGGAAGTGTTTCTGGACGGTGCCTGGCACTATACCGGCGATATGGATGGGGCTTGGTTCCCGGATCAAACCTGGTTCAGCGGAATGATAGACAAGACCGTGCTGATCCTGGCAGATGGCAGCTTGGCTACAGATAAAGATGAGATTCTCGCCACCGGTAAGTATGATACGCAGATTAATTCCACCCGCAATTATGCCAAAGAGCGCAGCAGAACGATTCAAGTGCAGGTAACGGATTCTCTTGGTACAGCAGTCGGTATGGCTAATGTGATCCCTATGGTATTCAATTGGGGAGCCCTACGCGCCTTAGCTGCGCTTAATACGGATGCAAAGGGCTATCTGGAGTTTAGTGCGGGGCGTGGGGCGTTTTTCCTATCCGTGTATGCCAAAGGACTGAAAGGTATTGTTTATATTCCTTCAGGAACGGAAGAGACAAAGATAGTAGATGTTAAGCTTAGCGATAAAGAGTTTTACGGCACCTGGGCAGATATGGAATACCCCGGCAACCCCATGCAATGGGACAATCCCCCGGAAGCATACAAAACGGCGGTGCAGGCAGAGAAAAAGCTATGGCAGGATAAAGTGGACGCCTTTTTAGCTGATATTAACACCCACAGCAGCCTGGCGGACAGCCTTACCCACGAAGTGGCAGTGGCATGCAGAGGCAATAGCCCGGCGTTTCGGGCGTTTGTGGAGCAAAGCCGTGAGGTGATCCTTCCCGCGTATTTGGAATTCTTACTGATAAACGACCAGAAGTTCCTGTGGCAAGCAAGCACCATGCAGTTTGAAGCCATGTATAACAACTGGAGCTTGCTGTCTCAAGGCGGGCTTAATGAAGAAGAACAGCTTAGCCTTTTCCCGCCCACCGTGTTCTATGAGGAACTGCCGAAACCCTTTAAAGACAGCAAGGGTAAGGCACAGTTCTACCCGGGTTCAGTACGCTTCACGGAAAGCCACAGCCGCAGCGGGATTATCAACATCCTTGGCAAGCTGAAAAAGAAGTATAAGATCAATGCAAATAAGGCACTTAGCGGGCTGATTCCCTTTGACGTTGCCGTGGGGCAGAAATACCTGTCGCCGGTGCAATACCGCATTTTTGCATGCAGCGTGCTGCGTGCTAACGGTTATCCGGCAGAGTTCTCGCGTATCCCAAACCTGATTTCCGTTTACATAGATGATGATTGGCAGTATGTGAATGTAGTAAAGCCGGCGTGGGAAGATATGACCACGGAGACCGAACCGCAAACCTACACCCTGAACCTTCAGATCAACGATGAAAATGGCATCCCGGTAAAACTAAGTGACGAGCAGATAAGCCTCTGCAGATATGTGGAAGGGCTGTTCTATCCGCTTAACAACCGGTTTGAGTACATGGGTGATGGCTTGCACCGCGGTGTATTCCCCGTTGCAGACGCATATTTGCAACTAGGCTACCGGGTGTCGGACAGCTTAACCCGCTTTTACTATAACCACATAGATGCTTCCGTGAACGATTCCTTGTTTATCAGGATTACCACCAAGGGCTATCCCCGCACCTGGGAAGCAGCGAGCACGGATATCTTAAGCATGTTCGATGCAGCAACCCTGGACAAAGAAAGCATCATCCTGATTGGCAGCATCGATCAGGAGAATAGCATGCGCCTGGCAGACAAGCTGAAAGCAGATCAGAAGAGCTTCCTCTGGGTGGGCTATTACAATACTAAAGAAGTTGCAAACTATGTGGTTAACCCCGCCTGGCAACAGATGGTCAGGGAGAATAACCGCAATTCGCTGCGCAGTATTACCCTAATTAAGAAGGACGGGGAGTGGCAAATGTTCGAGGGTTTGTGGGATAAGCTGCCCTGAGGCGGTATTTAGCTGTTAAGGAAGTGGTATAAAGCCTGCACCTGAGCTTTGCGGTTGTAATTTGCCGTATCATAGCTGAAGGGGGCGGGTTTATCTGCCAGCAGCTTGGCTATACATGCCTTGATGCCGCTAACGGATTCCATAGCACAGATGTGGCTGTGTCCGCTTTGGGTAAGTAGTTCGGCTGCTTCGCCATTGGATGGCACCATTGCCAGGATCGGCTTGCTTATGCGCAGGTATTCAAACACTTTACTGGTTAAGGTTCCATGCGGACTGCTGCTGTTTATCACCAGGAGCAGCGCATCGGAGGCAGCCATCTGTTGCAAAGCTTCCTTGTGGTTTAGAGAAGGGATAATACTGATCAACTCTGCTAAACCGCTATCCTCCACCTCTTTCACCGCTTCCAGGTTATAGTTTCCGTATAGCTTAATTTGCGTTCCCTTTGGCAACTTCTCTTCCTCTGCCAATTGCTTCACGGCAGCATAGAAGCATTTCAAACTCCGCCTTGCATACAGCGCACCGAAATAGCTTAGCACAAAGCCTGCTTTCTGTTTGGAGACAGGCTTCAGGTCTGCATAGTCCTCTTCATCATGTCCGTTGTAAAGGGTAAACAGCTTGCCCAGCAGTTCCTGCCCGAAGGCAGCAGCAAGATCAGTCCCTATCCCCTTTGTAGCAGTAATAATCCACTTTGCACTCCGCAATATCTTAGCTTCCCAATACCTGGCAAACCTGCGCTGCATAGCACTTCCCATCAGGTTATAGTCGCTTAAGAGTGTCCAGTAATCCCGCATTTCTACTGCATAAGGCAGGTGAAAGCGTTTTGCCAGCCACCACGCCGCTAAGGACGAGGAGAATGGCCCACAGGAAACGTAGATCAGATCATAGTGTTCCTGCTTCAAGGCACGTGCTCCAGCTGCAATCAGGGGCGGTAACCAGCCAACCTTGTCGTCCAGCGGATACATCCTGCGGATTAGCAGCTTGATGCGCTCCGGGGTTTTGCGGTAAAGGCTTTGCGATGCGCTTTGATGCTTGCCAAACAGCTTCTTCATCACCGCCATAGGATCCAGGGATGCAGTGCGGGTAAGGCTGTGCTCGTTGGTTTCTGCCAGCAGGCTATCGTCATGATAGTTATACTCGATATCGCCTACGCTAATCACATCCACCACGCATCCCAGCTCGCATAAGTATTTAACTGTTTTCACGTTACGCAGGGCAGCAGGTCCCCCCAAAGGCGGATAGAAATAGCTGATGTATAGGATTCTCATTGCTTGGTTATCCGCTCCAGCATGCCGAATAGCTGCGGTTCCAGGGCTTCCCAGTTGAAGCGGTTTTCCGTTATTTTCAGGCAACGCTCGCTCATTTCCTTATACTCGGTTGGTTTCATGCGGAGCAGCTTTGCCGTGGCTTCCGCCAGGCTCTTGGCTTTGTAGCTGGAGCAGATGCCCAAACCGTTGTAATCCACCAAAGCCTTCATCAGCGGGGTTTTAACCGTTATCACCGGCAACCCGGCAGCCATATATTCCAGCACCTTCAACGGAGTGGAAAGCTTGAAGCGTTTACTGCGCGGATTAAACAGCCACAGCCCGAAGCGGGAACGGCGCAGCAGCAAGCCGATCTTCTCGGCAGGAATCCACTCCTGATAAAAGATGATGGCGTTTAAGTTATAGTCGTTTATGCTGCTGTGAAATTGCTCTTCCAAAGCGGGATCAAAGAATTTGCCCAGAATAAGGATTTTGAGGTTTGGGAACTCCAGCTTCAGGATCGAGGCAAGCTTAAGAATCTTGAACAGCCCGCGGTTTTTGGTTAAACCCCCGATATAGATGAGGTCAAAATTCATCTCACACACCTGAAACAGCCGTCCCGGGGTGTCGCAAGCGTAATCCCACACATGTTTCACCGGATAATTGGGGAGCACAGTGCCACGTTTCGCCACATCCTTGCCTAAAAGCTGCTTCAATATCTCCGGATTCACGGATAACAAGGCATCCGCACTCTTCTGCATATAGGTTAAGGCAGCCAGATACGCATATTTAGCGAATGGGCGCAACAGCCAGGGAAACCTTTCTCCAAAAGCATCAGCATAGAACTCGTGCACATCGAAGATAACCTTCAGGTGCATCCGCTTTTTAAGCCTCATCCCCACCAGCAAAGTTAGCGGTTCCACACAGATCAGCACCTCGGGCTTCAGTTCCTGCACCCTGCGCTGCAAGAGCCCGATCGCGTTCCAGTTGGAATCGGCATCCACCACCTGTTGATACGGATTGTGGGTGTTATTCACCACTCCCTCAGTGCTGATAAGATAAACCTCGTGCTGCTTGGCGAAACTCATGCCAAGCTTGTAATACAAGCGCACATCGTTGGTTGGGTGCGAGTTCGTGATGATGCATATTTTCATGGGCGAAACACCTCTATATAATAAGCTCTCTAAACAGCAACCTACAAGTTTGTTCGCGGGGATTAAAATGTCAAGTGCTTTCTGCGGTTCCGCATTTCTTGTTGCTTCTTCCTTGCTTGAATCGAAAAGTTAGTAACATGGGGGTAGCCGGCAAATGTCTATTATGCTTGCTTTTGCATGTGACGCCTTTTTTTCATTTGACATTCCTCTTATACTTCAAATCGTGGCGTATCATTATAACTGGAGAGATTATGTTTAGATATTTAACTATTGTCTTAGCTCTAATTGTGCTCGCACCCCTTAGCGCAGAGCTTATGGTGGATCAGAATTGGACTATTACCCAAACAACCACTACCTCGGATATGGCAAATTATTCTGTGAAATTGCCGGATGGAGATATGATTACTGCCGGTGGCAGAGAACTGCAAAACCCAGATAGCTCTTATAACAAATACCCTTATCTTGTTCGCATGACCCCTGAAGGCGAAGTGGTGTGGGGTGCCGGTTACCGTCTTCCCGCTATTGAAAACATAAACACTGAGGCAATTTATGTCTCTGTTCTTAGCAATGGGAATGTATTCGTGGGATGCAAAAAAAACGCAGGGGGCGGGTTCTTCATAGTTATTAACCCTCAAAGTGCAGCGGTTGTCTCCAGCGCAACACCGGATTATGGAACACCTGATGCATATGCCGTAAGTCCATCAGATCAGGTATTTATCGCAGACAACCTGAATCCTGCCGGAGTCTCTCCCTACTTTAAGGTGGGAGTGTATTCTATCAACGGAGCGATGATCTCCGAGGCAATTTATAGTGTAAGCGGTACAAGCATCAAGGCATCATCTGTTACCCCCTTACCGGACAACACTTTTTTAGTAGCAGGAAAACAGGGTAGCAAGGCACTGGTGCTGAAATATAGCAGTGCTTTACAGTTGCTTAACACATATCTTTTACAGCCATACACAAATACGGATTATATCGCCAAGCAGGTTTTGCGTTCGGGTGACGGATCCATATTCGTAGCAGGTGAATCATATTCATCAGGAGAATACCGCGGGTTTATCCTGAAGGCTACAGCTTCCGGGCAGGTTACATGGTCTAACGGCAATGGCAGCAATTATAACAGTCTAGCATTAATGGACGATGGAAACATTGCCGTTGCGGGTGTATATGGGGATATAAACTCCCCCCGTAATTTCGTTTCACTGTACAACAGTGTTGGCGAATACATTTGGGGTAATCTTAGCACTTCCTATTATGGACATCATCACAATATTATCAAGTCCGGTACAGGCGATTTCCTTGCCGTTGGCTGGAGCAATAATCACTCCGGCACTTTCCAATCCAACTGGATAATAAAGCACTACCATAGCTGGATAGATAACGATATAGTGGTTACTGAGATTCTGCCTTTTGATCCAAACCAGGAATTTCAACCAGTGGAAGTGATGGCAACCGATTCACAGCTCTTTTCTATAACAGCATATGATCCGGATAACAATGATCTTAGTTATATATGGTCTTTAGGCGAAGAGATAGTATCTCAAACCTCTAGCTTCACCTTTGTAAGTGAGCTCTCCCAGGCAAACCAGAGCTATTACTTAATGCTGTATGTTACCGATTCAACCCGTAACTCATTAACCTATTTCTGGCAGATTGATGTGCTTCCCTATTTGAATCCACCTTACGAGCCTTTCCCAATGAACCCCTATGATACCTATACGAACTATCCTGTGGACAGCGTTCCTGCCCTTAGCTGGACTTATAGCTGGGATGAAACGCATAACCAGGATCGCAATGTCTTGTATCTTGGGACTAACTTTCAGGGGATTGTGGAAATGAATCCTCTCTATAAAGTTCAGGATGATGGCACCTTGCACGATAGCTTCAATTTCAGTATGGTACCTAACCAGACCTATTACTGGAGAGTGGTTGCCTTTAACGGGACTCAGAGTACGGCAAGCGATGTGTGGTCGTTCTCCACCGAAAGTATAATAAGCAGCTTCCCCTATATTCAGGATTTTGAAGGCGGATTCCTGCCCCCAAGCGGCTGGTTTAATTACAGCAGTTCAGGCTTGGCAGAAAACCCGCAGCCCGGCATGGGCGGTGGCTGGGGTAATGCATGGGATTCCCAGTATATTCATTCAGGTGATAGTGCAATCATGTGCACTCCCTACCAAATGCCACAGTATTACTGGCTGCTTACGCCTTTCTTTAATATTCGTTCTTCCTCGCAACTGCATTTCTGGGTGAACTACCTGTGCACGGAGAACCCAACCGAGCTGCATGTAATGATCAAGACCGCAGCAGGCTGGCAGGTTCTGTATAGCTTCGATAGCCCAGCCGAGTCCAATGTATATGCCTCGGAAGTTACCCTTCCCCTGGGTGCTTACTACGGACAGAATGCACGGATCGCCTTTGTGTATAACTGTAACTCTCAGGCTAATATCGTGGCAGTGGACGACTTCAGCATCACCGCCGACGCAGCCTTACCCATACCCCAAAATGTAGAGATAGTTAAGAGCGGCACGCAGGTACAGCTTAGCTGGGATAGTGCAAGTGCAGAAGAACTGTTTAAGGTATATGCATCCAGCTCGCCTGAAGGTTCCTGGACACTTGTATCCGGCGTAAACGGCTTCAGCAGGGTGGGTAATCGCACCTTCTGGAGCACCAGCATATCGGATAAAGCCTTCTACCACGTGACACGTTACACACCCTAAGGAAGCTTATTGATGAGCCGTGTAAGAGTTAAAGCCCGCCGTTCACGTTCCCGCAAGAAACCGGATAAAGCCGTGGTTATCCTTATCTCATTGGCTTTTTTTATGTCGTTAGCGCTTCTCTACTGGAATCATTTTACCCCGGCATGGGCTACTGAGACGGAGACGGTTAAAGTAATTGATATTGACAGTCTTCATACAAGCTTAGTGGAACAAACCACACCTACGGCTGCAACATCGACTCCTGAAGCCATGTCCATAAAGCCACCTGAGATTGATAAATCCAGTACTGCCCGGATGATAGCCGCGGGAGATTACATCTTAGTGGAAAAGAGCAAGCACTTGCTGCACCACTACCGGGATGGCAACCCGCTGGCAAGTTATCACGTAGCACTAGGTAAAAACCCTGCCGACAAAATCAAGGTGGGTGATAACACCACTCCCGAAGGTCACTTCACTATAGGTTTCATCAACGCTTCCCACGATTGGACGCATGATTTTGGCGATGGCAAGGGTGAGATTAAGGGTGCATACGGTCCCTTCTTTATCGGCATAAAAACAGATGCTAAGGGCACCTTCTCCGGTAAAACCTGGACAGGAATCGGCATCCACGGCACCCACAATCCTGCTTCCATCGGCACTAACGCCTCCGAGGGCTGCATCCGCCTGCACAATAACGAACTACTGAAACTTAAAGCTGCCATCGAAGGTAAAACCAGCATCCCTATAGACATCATCAAATAAGGTCGATAATCCATGAAACACATCCTCTTGCTTTGCTTTATCCTGTTAACCGGCATGATGTTATGCGCCCAGAATGCAGAGCTTATCCCCACCGCCCCCAGCAATACCGGCACGCTGAAGATCATGTCCAAATTCGGCGGTGATCTGTATCTGGACGGGGTATTTGTTCAAAGCCTTTTTGCTAATGGCACCGCCACCTGGGAGGACACCCCCGCGGGAATGCACGAGGTAGAGCTCAGGAACCCCAAAGGCAAGTTCAAGCACCAGCTTTTCCTGCTTGAGGACGATGTGCTTGTTCTGGATTTCGACGCACTTCCAGCCCCATACGCAGATCCCGTCAAACCTGCTGAACCAAAGCCAGAGTCCCCCGCTTCCAGCGCCATAGCCCCTATTATCAACAGCCACACCTTCGGCTTTGCAAACCTGGAAATCATTAGCGGTATTGAGGGTGTATTATACCTGGGAGGCGAGTATCTGGGCAGTATCGAGGCAGATAAAGCCAAGAAATTTAAGAAAATCCCGGCAGGCGAATACAGCCTGGAGCTCTTCAACAAGTATTACAGCATTCGCAGGGACATTGAGCTGATTTCCGGCACTCCCGCCATGATCTCGCTAAACCGCCAGGAAGCCAAGCTTTACGCCCATAATATGGTGTATATCCCCGAAGGAAGCTTCTTTATGGGCAGCCAATTTATAGACCGCAGCGAGTATGAACGCCCCCGCCACGAGGTTAGCCTCTATCCATTTCTGATCGGTGCCACGGAAGTTACACAGGCACTTTGGCAGGAAGTTACCGGCAGCAATCCCTCGGTTCGCACGGCTGCCAATCAGCCCGTAACCAATGTTTCCTGGTATGAAGTGCTGGAGTTCTGCAACGCCCTCAGCCTGAAAGAAGGCTTAACCCCTTGCTACAAGATCAACAAAAGCTTCCCCGACGCCAATAACGTTAGCGAGCACGATTCCCTGCGCTATAGCGTAACCTGCAACTGGAGCGCCACCGGTTATCGCCTTCCCTCCGAAGCAGAGTGGGAATACGCAGCCCGCTGTGCAGACAGTGCCAACCGCCTGCAGTATTCAGGCAGCAACAAGATTAACGAAGTGGCGTGGTATGACCTGAACAGCGAGAAGAAAGCCTGGGAAGTGGGCAAAAAGAAAGCCAATGAATTTGAGCTTTACGACATGAGCGGTAATGTTTTCGAATGGTGTTGGGACTGGTGGGGCGCGTATGGCAGCGAAAGTGAGGACTTCCCCACAGGTGCCGCCAGCGGTATGTATCGCATAATTCGCGGCGGAAGCTGGATGAGTGCGGCAGAGCTGTGTATCAGCACCTCCCGCGGGGGAAATTCACCCCATGCCTCCTCCAAAGACATTGGTTTCCGCTTGGTGCGCAACGCGCGGGCATACTAACCCATCCTATATATCTATAAAGGAGTTATCATGAATCAATATCTACTTGCAGCAATAGAATTTAGCTTCATCGGCGCAGCCTTGTTCCTGCTTTATCCTTTCCTGCATTGGCAGGGCTTGTTCGGCTTGTTTTTAGGCTTTGTCGGCTTTGAACTGCACCTTATCTGGCACCGCAAAGACCGCGAGACCAAGGCAGCACAGAAGCGTGATGCTGATAATAAACATAAATAATCCCTTCTAAACCCCTCCACCCTCCTTGCTTGCCAAAGCAGATTCGCAGGGGATCCGACCATGAGCTCACCATGATTTATCCCGGTGTGATCCCGGCGAACCCCACTGCGAATTACCACCGGATGAGCAAGGGAGGAGAAACCATGACAGAAGATCTGCGCATATGCCAAGAGGGGGAGATTATTGGCAACATCTGAAATATTGAGGTATAGCTAAACCAAACATTTCTCTTGACTTTATTTAAGCTGATATCAGGAATGCATATATCAGTGATTGGGAGCAAAAAATGAAACAAAGCTTAGATGAACACACTATCATCCAACTTGAACATTTAACCGAAGCAGACCCAATGCAATTCATGGTTCAGTTTGAAGCCCGCCTCCCCCAAGCCACTACAGAAGCCGAACGCACCCAGCTGCAATACCTTTGCGCAAGGGCACTAGTGACCATGAACCAAAAACAAGAGGCGGAGGAATTGGCTTTAACGCTGCTGTCTGCTGCCGTGGAACAAGTGAACCACCAAATGATTGCCAAATGCAACATTATCCTTTCGCGGTGCTACTCCGAGAGCGACTTCCCGGATAAACAGAAACGATGCCTGGATATCGCCCTGGAAGCTGCCAAAAAAACCCAAAGCAACAGGCTGATCACGGAATGTCTGATGCGCACCGGCAATTTCTACCTTGCTCAGAATGATCGCAATAATGCCATAAAAGCCTTTACCAAAGCAGAAAGGCTGTGCCAGGATACGCAGGATATGGAGATGACGCTCCAGTTAAAAATCGCCCTGGGCAACGCCTTTTACCGCTTTTCCGAGCATCACAAAGCCCTGGCGCATTTAACAGAGGCGTTTCAGCTTGCGATTACTCTGGGAGACGTAAACCGCCAACTTCTGGTGATCAACAATCTTTCCACGCTATACTCCATGCTGCACAGATTCGATGAAGCCGCGGAGATTCTGAACCGGGGCATCACGATCACCGATGATAATGTTATCCCGATTCGCAAGCTGCATCTGATGTTTAATCTGGGGGTGCTATATTTACGGCAGAAAACCTACCAGCTCTCACTGGACAGCTTGCTGGAGTGCAAAGCCTATGCCGATTCCTTTGGCTTCGAAGATCCTCGTTTCCGGATAGAGCTATTCAGCAATCTTGCAGGTTGTTACCGCTATCTGGATGCTCCCGATACCGCTAACGATTATCTGCAGAAAGCTGCCCGGCTTGCCAAAGAGATTAACAGTAACGTGCTTGCAAAAGAGATTGATCTGAACCGGGCAAATCTGCTGATTAGCATGGGACATTTAGAAGAAGCGAAAAAGGCATTGAAGTGGATTACTTCGTTAGGACAAAATCCCAGATTCTTTAAGGT
>CAYSGM010000020.1:0-30477 GCA_964430595.1 uncultured Candidatus Cloacimonas sp. | reverse complement strand
AGGTTATTCCTTGGAATCCGTATGTGGTGCTGAGATCAACATCAACTAATGTCCAGGGTGCGAAATCAATCACGAAATCGCCATATGATTCGAAGTCATCTACGAATCCGGAAGCGCCTGAACCAGGAGCAGACCAGGTAATATTAACATTGTTACCGGCAAGAGCAGCCTGCACACCTGAAGGAGGCAGAGTAAGCTCTGTCATAACAAAGTTCTGAGTAGTATTTTGTAAACCAACGATCACCACACCTGCTTGAGAAGCTGGCTGATAACCGGGCTTGGATGCGATTACATTATAGGTTCCGGCATACACGCTAAAGCTGTAAACACCGGACGCATTGGTAGTTCCTGTGTAAGTTCCCGCGGTAACAGTAACGCCTTCGATTGGGAGCCCTGTGCCAAACTCGGTAACGGCACCGGTAAGGACACCCATCATGCCTTTGTGCACTTCGTTTGAGAAGGCAGGTGCAGAATAAACACTATTGGTGTAAGCTGCTTTCACGGCGAACTTGTAAACGCCGGAAGGCAGAGGCTGCCAGGTGTTATCCACATAAGTGGTAGGAGTGATATCGGTAGGAGTAAGGCTTGTCCAGGCTGCTTCATTGGCTTGGTCTGCAGCAAGGAGACGCCATACTTTGTAGCCCACAAAGCTACGATCATTGGACACCACAGGGGTGTTCAGAGTTGCCGTGCGGACGGGATTGGGGGTAACCACACTGCGTGCAACGCCGGTATGGCTAACAGCCACTTCCTGGTAGGAAGGACGGCTGGCAGGGCTGCCGATATGAACATCATCCACGAAGAAGATGAAGGCATCATTAGATATACATTGGATACCTACATATATTTGCTGTCCTGCATAGGCGGACAGGCTATAACTATAGTTTGTCCAATCTACAGGAGCGGAGATGTAATTAGCACCACTGATAATGGTGAAGTTAGCAGGAGCTGTTCCGGTGGTGGATACACCAACCTTAAAGCGTTCCAAGCCGTAATCTGCTGTGTAGGTACGTGCCCAGAAGCTAATTTCATCACCAGCAGTAACTGTAACCTGCGGAGTGATCATCCAGTCGTTATTAGGGGGAGTTTCGGATGCGAAACACGCTGCCATCTTTGTGCCACTGTGCGGAGGATTTTCCTCTAAGGCTGGAACACAGGTAGCAGGATTAAAGATAATGTAAGCCATGGCAACACCCGAATTCGGGAAGGTTATTCCTTGGAATCCGTATGTGGTGCTGAGATCAACATCAACTAATGTCCAAGGTGCGAAATCAATCACGAAATCGCCATATGATTCGAAATCGTCGTTAAAGCCGGTAGGACCGGTTCCCGGCGCATTCCATGCTAAGCTCACGTTATCTGTGCCTTCTGTGGCTACCACGCCTGAGGGCGGGAAGGCTATTTCATTAACAATGATATCGCCCATATTAACGTTTACTTCACCAACCACTACCTGACCGTTTGTAGTTTGATAGCCGGCGGTGGCAGCAGCATAGTTATAAGTTTGGCTTGCAAATACGTTATTTATGGTAAAGATACCGCTTGCGTCTGTTGTAGCGGTATAGGGTTCGTAACCGGTTAAGTTAATCGTTGCTCCGGCAATGCCAACCGTAGGAGCGTCGCTGCCGACGATTCTACCGGTTACCGTTACCTGCGGAAGCAGGGTAAGGGCGAAGTTCTGAGTAACAGTCTGGTCTTCTACAACAGTTACGTTATGAGTTACAACATTGTAACCGTGTTTGGTGGCACTTACAACCTGAGTTCCCTCGAATATGTAAGGGAAGGCATAGTTGCCGTCTGCGCCGGTGGTGAAGTTCAGCATGCTATTAGCAACTGTAACACTTGCGCCGTCAAGAGGTGCGCCACTAACGGTCACGGTTCCATTCAAGGTGCCCATTCCTTCAGTGATGAAGAAGAAGGTTGTCTTGGGGAACATGCCGGTAGGGGTGGATGTTGGTGGAGCAGCAGGATCATACACTATTGTATCGCTCTGCACCTTACGGGTTCTGTTGGTTCCCACGGTCTGGGTAACAAAGTTATCATTGGAGCTAAAGTATTCAGCATCCAAAGGACGCTCCACCATTATAGCCAGGTTACCGCCGCCGTAGGGCAGAGGAGTTGTAAAGGGAATAGTAATGTTATTCTGCCCGAGCGGGAAGTTCACGGTTCCGTCGAACACTAGGGTAAGATCGGTTGAGGGAATCCAGCCACCACTAAGGTCTGTAAGCTGGGTTTCACCCGCCCAAATCTTCACCGGTTTGTTCGGAAGATCAGTAACAAAGTTATTGTAATACTGAACACCGGTTAGTAAGCCACCGATATTTAGTTCGCTGGCAAGATAAATGGTCTCGGAAAGGCTTGCCTTATAGAACATATCCAAAGGATACTTTCCTGTGGAACCGCCTGTTCCGATAGTTACAGCTACAATACCTTGTTCCTGAACTACCACTGGGAAGTTCGGAGTTTGGTTGTTAACTGCTACCTGATCTCCGGCAAGAATCACTTTGGCATAAATAAATGTGGCTCCGGGAGCTGCAGGAGTCCAGGGAAGGTTGAACTGAAGAGTCTGTGCCGAGGCAATGGTAGTACCGGCTACAGAACTGATTTCAACATCGCCTTCTTTGAACAGCTTTACCTGGTAGGTGCTCTGAGGAGCAGTCCCATTGTTCTTAACGGATACTGTGTAATTCCACTGCGATCCCGCACTTGGTGTGGTGTTACCAGTAACAGTCATAGCAGCCATATCGGTGGTCACCAAATCTCCACTATAGAAGAAAGTGGTTTTGGGGAATATACCGCTGGCTACAGCAACGGGGGGCATCGCCGGATCAAACAAGGTGCCGTCACTATACAAGTTGAGAGCACGGTTGCTACCAACTGTCTGTGAAAGGAATACATCAGTGCTGGCAAAATAAGCTGAATCCATGGGACGGTTTACCATCATCACCAGGTTTCCACCTAAATAGTTAAAGGGGGTGGTGAAGGGAATAGTGATAGTATTCTGTCCAGTGGGGAAGTTAGCTGTTCCATCAAACACCTGAGTAAGTTCCGTGGAAGGAATCCAACCACCGGAAAGGTCTGTGTTATCTGTGGTTCCCAACCAAATCTTCACTTGCTTGTTGGGAAGATCAGTTGTGAAATTATTATAGAACGCTACGCTACTAAGACTTCCAGCGGTTATGCCAAGTTCTTCCTGTGTGAACACAGTTTCGAAAAGGCTGTTCTTGTAATACATATTCACAGGGACACGCGCAGTTTGACCACCGGCTCCTATGGTAACTGCCATCACGCCAGCGGGCTGAACCACGACGGGGAGATTAGCAGATTGATTGTTGGTAGGGACTTCATCTCCTGTAAGGATTACCTTCGCATAGAGACTAGTTGCACCGGCAACGGAAGGAGTCCAAGGCAGAGTATAAGTTAAGGTCTGAGTTTCCGTGATTGTGGTTCCGGCAACGGAGCCAATCTCTACATCGCCTTCTTTCATAAGTTTCACGGTATAGGTATTTTGGGTAGCCTGACCGAAGTTCTTCACCTGGATAGTATAGTTAGATGCTACACCAGCGGAAGGAGTAAGGTTACCTGATAAGCTGAGAATACCAAGATCGTTTGTAATACCTTGACCTGTGTAGGTAAAGGTAGTTTTGGGGAATTGACCCGAAAGGGTTCCGCCTGTGGGGGCGGCAGGATCAAACTCTGTAGAGTCTGACGTTAACTTGAGTGCGCGATTGGTTCCAATTGTCTGGCAATCAAATTTATCGGCAGATTCAAAATAGTCAGTGTCCATGGGACGGTTCACCAACATCACCAAAGTTCCGCCATTGTATTGGAATGGGGTACTAAAGGTAATGTTAACGGTGCTGGGTCCCGTTACGAAATCCACGGTACCATCGAAAACCGAGGTTAATTCTGTGGAGGGAATCCATCCGCCAGATAAATCTGTAGATGTGGTGGTTCCCAACCAGATTTTCACCGGTTTGCCTGGCAGATCTTCAACGAAGTTGCTATAAAAAGAAACCGCACTGATACTGCCATTCACGATGTTTAAATCGGTTTGATAGTAAAGGCATTCGTATAACGAATTCTTCCAATACACATCAACAGGCATGTTCGCTTGTTGATCACCGGCACCGATGGTAACTTCGCTGGCATTCAGCGCAGTAAACACCATGCCGAGGATGAATATCATCACGAGGAGTAATGATAATCGTTTCATAAGTGTCTCCTTTGACGTTATTATTTGCTTGAATTGTTACTACTTACATTATCACTTCTACAAAGGCTTTCCGGCAAAACCATACAGAATCAACCGCTCCAAAAATGGGCTTGCGCTTAGCCTTATTTAGTGAATCTTCCAAACATCACACTATGCACCGAGAAAATAAAATCTCAGTGAGTACGCATCTACCGAAGCATTCATATTCTGTCAAGCAAGAATTTATCCACTTTGCAATAAAGCTGCTTATATATGGTGAAACATCCTCAGATATAACTCGCTATTCATCTCTCCAGTGATTGCAGTAACCGCAAACACCTCATCTGCGTATATAAGTGTAACCGCGGACGTCTCGTCTGCGGAACAACCCGGAACCAGAAACATCTAACTTATTCCTTATTGCCCCCCTGCTTTCCAAAGCAGTTCCGCAAGTGATCTGACCATGATCTCACCATGATTTATCCCGGTGAGATCATGGTGAACCCCATTGCGGTTCAGCCTCGGATAACCAAGGAAGGAAATGCCGGCAACCAGCCAAACCCTCACCACGAGAGATGCAGATATTCTCATTCTTTCTGCGATATCCACCGTAACAGGGCTATGCCGGCGAAGAAAGTTCTTGACAGAAAGCATTTGCCGAATATCTTGTAATCATAATCAACGTGATAAAGCAATCCCAATCTCCAATAACTCTCTTAAGGGTTTAAAACGGAAATAAGACTTAGCCAGCAACCTAAGTAACCTTGCCCCTCTGGGCTATAACGCTATCTACGAAAGTGGTTTGGGATATATAACACCACTAACCACAAAGCAGGATGAATGATAAAAGAAATGGGACGTCTGAATATAGACGATTTCAAGTTTCTGGACGCAGCGGTGGAAAAGATCTTCCGCAATGTCGAAAAAGGCAAAAGTGCCTTGGCAGAAAAACAAATAATCGAACTTGGCAACACGGCAAACTACTTTGTGCGTGAAGAACTTGGTAAAAGACTGGCACAATACTCCGGCAACGGCGAAATGGACGAAATCTGCGGACGTTTGCTGGAACACTTCATTTATGGAGTGCGGGCTACCGGCTTATTCTATTTCTATCACAAGCACCAAAACCGCCCGGAAGTAATCGTGAAAACCATAGAAAAGACCTTCGAAAGCGTGCCGTGGGAATCCGAGACGATCTGCTTCGAGATGTGGAAAAGATTCCCCGAGACCATGAAAGAACACATGCCGCGCTGGGCAGAATCTCCCAACGAAAAGAAGCGTGCCATCAGCATGCACGGTATGGAAAACATCGCCAGCCGTCACCCGCAGTATATCCTCACCTTCGTTTCCAACCTCCTGGATGATGATAGCGAAGAAGTTCAGAAAAAGATTAGCCATATCCTTACCCAAGTGGGACGCCAACGCCCTCTGCAATGCTATAACAACGTCCGCAGATGGCTGATTGACGGCGACGACAGACGCATCCGCACCATCTGGCAAACCATGAAGAAGCTGGCGAATATTTTTACTCAAAAGAGCAAGCGCGATAAATCCGCAGATTTTATGAATATCACCCAACGCACCGTGCAGGAATGGAGAAACGATCCCAATCATAACGTCTCGAGCATGGGGCACAAACTAGCCAGCATTATCAACGTTAAAAACAAGAAGTAAGGACACCGCAGGCATGCTGGACAAAGGGCTATCCCGCATCGCCATTATCCTGGTGGAACCAATCTACAGCGGCAATGTAGGCGCAATTGCCAGAATCATGAACAACTTTGGAGTATCCAATCTACGCATCGTGGGCAGTGTTCCCGAGAAGAACGACTTTTACCTTGCCATGCACTCCGGGCACATCCTGGAACAAGCCACGATATTTGATACTCTGGAAGATGCCATCGCTGATTTGGATAGGGTTATCGCCTTTTCACGGCGCGTGGGCAAAACCAAGCCTGTGGATATGAGCCCCCGCCAGATGGCACGCTATGTGCACCAGCTCCCCCGCTTACAGATTGGTTTGGTGTTTGGACGCGAAACCTCCGGACTTACCGATAAAGAAGCTGATTTATGCGCTTTCAGGTGCCACTTCCCTGCCAATCCCGCGTTTCCTTCCATAAATCTGGCTCAGGCAGTTGCGCTGGCTATTTGGGAAGTTTACAATCTCCCCCTGGATGAAGAAACAAAACGAAACACCTTTGCTGCGGATGGTAAGGAACTGGACAAGATACAGAACTATATGCTGGAAGTCCTGCAGGCAATTGGCTTCTTCCGCAGTTATGAGAAAACCAACTGGGAAACCTTCCTAAAAAAGATGATGGCACAGCTAAACCCCAATAAAACCATGCTCTACCGGTTCAGACAGATGTTCAACCGCTTCCATGTGCTGGTAACCGGAAAAGGTCTGGGTTATGGTTCAGAAATTGCTGAGTCTGATAAGATAGAAGAAATAGACTAAGGGAAGCCTATCCCGCCTAAGTTTTAAGCCCTTAAGCCCGGCTTCCTGCATACAAGGAGCCTTATTATGACGCCGAAGCTTGATCCGCGCTATCAGCAGATACTAAACGAACTCTATGATTACTGTGTAGCTAACGCAAACCCCGCTCTGGTGCTTAAATACAGCCGGTATTTCAAGGAAGGCTATGATGCCTTTGGGCTGAACGAGGAACAAGTTCACAGCATTTGCGATAGTATCGCCTCCCAATATCAGCTTAGCGCGGAAGAAACCGCAGAGCTTGGCGCACATCTCCTCCCCACCGGCAAATACGAGTTTGGCACCGTGGCATTTCTGCTCCTTATGAAACATGCGGCAGTGTTCAACAAATCCATCTTCAGCCATGTAAAGGGCTGGTTTGATGCCGGCGTGGGCAATTGGGCGCACTCGGATATCCTGTGCTCTCGCATTACACCCGTGTTCCTGGAGCAGAGTATTATTACGCTTCAGGACTTCGCTGAGTGGCGTAAATCTGATAGCAAGTGGACGCGACGTGCGGTACCGGTAACCATGCTGTGCCTGCGTAAAACTACCAACCCTCAGGAACTGCTGGATTTTATCGCCAGCATGATGGGTGATGAAGCGCGGGTAGTGCATCAGGGACTGGGATGGTTCCTGCGGGAACTGTGGAAACTGCACCCTATCCCCGTGGAGGAATTCCTCTTTCTGCATAAAGAACACTGTGCCAGGCTTATTATTCAGTACGCTACCGAGAAAATGACCGCAGAACAGAAGCTCCGCTTTCGCAGAGTAAAAGCTAAGAAGGTAACTAAATGAAACACATCTTTATCCTGCTTATTGTCCTCCTCCCCCTATTTGTTTGTGCCACTATCATTAGCGTGGACATCCCGTTAACAGCACCCACCGGAGATATAGACCAGAACAAGCTTACCGAGCTTGGGTATGGCACCATCTCCAGCCCCGGCAGCCTCCAGTTACCCGTGAAGAGCGTAAACATCCTACTACCACCAGAATCCAAGCTGGAAAGCTGGAACCTTACTATCTCTGCGCCTGGTTCAATCAGCGGTAAAGCACCTGCCCGCAACCTTGCATTCAGCAACGGCGAGAAGCTGCTCACCCTGCCTGAAAGCAACAGCAAACCCTCTGCCTACAGCTTCCTTGGTTTGCGCAAGTGGGGTGATCTGCGTTACGCAGCATTCTCGGTGCTTCCTGCGTTCTGGGACGGTTCTGCCTGGCAGTGGAGCAACACTTGCACCATCAGCCTTGAAGTAAGCTCCCCCAAGACATCCGGCACTATCCCCGCTACCTGCACCGATGCCGCATTTTTCGCCAATCCGGAAGCCATGCACACCTGGTACAGCACCAACCCAAACCGCAACTACGATGTTCTGGTTATAGGCACTCCTTCCCTCTACGGTGCAATGGAAAGCTGGGTAAGCTTCCGCCAAACTCAAGGGCTGGTGATCAGCTTCACAGATATCGCCACCGCCTTAGCCCAAGGGATAGGCAGTTCGGATGCCGAGAAGCTCCGCTCCTACCTTATAAGCCAATACCAAGCCAATAACTTTAGCTACCTGCTACTATTAGGCGATTACAACACGGTTCCCGTGGCTTATCTAACTCCCGAACCGGAAGGCTGGGATTCCGTGCCCTCAGACTTCTTTTATAGCGACCTCAGCAGCAACTGGGACAGCGATAACGACGGCTATCTGGGCGAATACTCCACCGGCTTCATGAATCAGGATTACGAAGTGGATTTCACCCCGGAGGTTTATGTAGGCAGGATTTCCACCAACAACGCCTCCCAGGTTAGCGCAATAGCAAACCGCATTATAAGTTACGAGCAGAGCAACGCCCCCTGGAAAGACGCTAATCTGCTTCCAGCTGCTTTCCTGAACTATGGCGACGAACCGGAAGTGGGCATGCTGCCCACGGACGGTGCCGGTTTAATGGAGCTAGCCCGAGCCACAGTCCTCTCCGGACAGCAGAACATAAGCATGTATGAGCAACTTGGTGTAGTGCCCTCCTTCCCCTGTGAAACGCCGCTTTCTGAAGAGAACTTCCGCAATCTGCTGGATACCGAAAGCTGGGGCATGATAAACTGGAGCGCTCACGGCAGTTCTTCCTCTTCATCCCGCAAGATTTGGATTGAAGACCCCAATGAGAATAACTTCCCGGACTGGAATGAGATGGACTGGATGGGTTTGGTGAACCGCCAAAGCTTTGATAATCTTACCAATACGGACGGCACCATGATCTTCGCTGCATCTTGCTACAACGGCTTAATAGACGGCGACGAACCCTGCCTGGCAGAATATGCCCTCATCAAGAAGGCGGTAGCGGTTCTTGCTGCCACTCGCACAGGCTGGTATAAAGTGGGCTGGCAGAATCCGGGCTGGGGCGGGCTTTCATCCTTTAACTACCACTATCTGGAGAACTTCCGTCAAGCAGAAATGAGCGTTGGTGCCTCCTATGCCCATGCAAACCTGCTGCACACCCGTTACTACCTCTTCGGTGATCCCATCGATTCCGGCGGCATCATCTGGCCTGAACTGCAAAATGTTTACACCTACATGCTGTTTGGCGATCCGTTGATTGGCTACACCCCAGCAGGCAACTTGCCTATGGGCGAAATCCTTGTATGGGAACCAAATGGAGATCAGGGGTTATATGTGGTTAACAGCCTGCGTGAAGCCCTTAATATGAACGTTATCTACACCGATAAACTCATTGTGGATTATGACTATATCAACCAATTCAAAGCCGTTTTTTGCCTCTTTGGCTTTGGCGAGAATGTTTACAACCTGCAAACCGAATCTTTTGAGCACGACCTGTTGAATTCCTATCTGGAAGCGGGTGGCAAGCTTTACATCGAAGGAGACCTGAACTGGAGTCCACTGGAATCACCTTTCTGGACTAAGCTGGGCGTTCATGCTCCACTGGATAGCTTTATATTTGTCAATGCCATAAGGCATCCACTAAGCAATTACATATGGCTGTATGCGGATTACAACTACCCAACGCAAATCCTTATCCCATATGCAGAAACGGCTAGTGCGCTGTTCACCACTCAGAATATAGACCCACCTGATGCAAACCTCTCCATCTGGAACAGCAACGGCAATTACCGCACTATCGCTTCGTCCTTCTCTCTGGCAAACATTATTCCGGATTCAACAAACCTTGTGGATATGCTGGAGATAATCTGTGACACTCTGAATGTGCATCAAACTAACCCCTCGGGAACTGCTGACGAAACCATCATCCCTGCAATAGCTTCAATTTCCAGCTATCCCAACCCCAGCCGGAGCATAGTGAATATCAGCTATTCCTTGCCCAAAGCCGGCAAGGTAAGTATGGATATTTATAACCTTAAAGGACAGAAGGTTAGAAGCCTGCTGAATATTCAGGTGGGAAAGGGAGAGCACAGCCTTGTTTGGGATAGTAAAGATGAATCTGGTAAGCCATGTGCAAGTGGAATATATCTTTATCGCTTCCAGAATGGTCTGCAAACACTAACTGGCAAACAAGTAATCATTCGCAAATAACCCACTCATCAATTCATTGCTCTTTGCTTCAAGCATGATGCTTACTGCTTCCTTGCTTGCCGAAAAAGACTAGATAGAGAGCTGACCATGATCTCACCATGATAAGTCCCGGTGAGATCATGGTCAGTCCATTGCCGAGACACCTGCGGAAAGTAAGCGCGATTATAGTTGATTGTAGGCATTTCGGATGGAAGGTTATGATTGACAGTGAGTGTGGCTAAACAATAGCTACGTAAGCTGGTAAGTCTTTTACAATAAACCGGTGAATTGCCTCAGTTCCCAATTCGTCCCATGCGAATGTTTCACATGAAACAATGGACTGCGCCAGTAAGGCTGATACCCCGCCAATACACACCAGATAAACAGCATGATGATCTCGGATCGCTTCTTCTACGCTCTTACTGCGCTCCCCTTTACCGATCATGACTCTTAAGCCATGCTCGATAAGTAGCGGGGTATATTTGTCCATTCTTGCGCTGGTGGTAGGTCCGATGGCTCCACATACCTTTCGTTCAGGTTTGGGGCTGGGTCCACAGTAGAAGATGCAGGTAGTAGTCAAATCAAACGGCAGGGGTTGTTTGTCTATAATGAGCTGCTCCAGACGTGCGTGAGCAGCATCTCTGGCGGTGAAAATCTCTCCGCTGATCATCACTTTGTCGCCCGCTCGCAGCAATGCTATATCGGAAGGCTGCAGTGGTAGGTTGAGTTTAATTGTTCGCATTGTCTTTACAATTCTATGGTGATATGCCGGTGGGAATGGCACTGGATGTTTACTGCTACAGGGAGAGATGCAATATGACAGGGTGCTGCTTTGATACTTACTCTTATTGCGGTAATGTTGCCTCCCATCCCTTGTGCGCCGATCATCGTATCATTTACGGCCTTTAGTATCTCTGTTTCCAGCCTAGCATAGTTTAGATCAGGATTCGCTTCTGTTAATGGTACGAAAAGAGCTTCCTTCGCCAAGATCGCACAAGCTTCGAAATTACCGCCTATACCCACGCCAATAACAAGGGGTGGACAGGCTTTTGCACCTGCAAGCAGAACGGTTTCTACTACAAACTCGCTAATATCCTTGGTGCTGGCACCAGGATTAAACATCCTGATCCGGCTCATGTTTTCAGCACCACCGCCCTTTTGCGCTATACTAATACGCAATCCGCTACCCTCAACTATCCTGGTATGAACAATCGCAGGGCAGTTATTGCCGCTGTTTACCCGGTAGAACAAGGGGTCACAAACTATGGAAGCCCTAAGATAGTAGTTCGCGGTGCTTATCTCCAGAGCGTGGTTTATGATCATATCCAGTGGTTGTCCATCTATAATCAGCCTATTACCTACTTCGGCAAAAACAACTAAAGTGCCTGTATCCTGGCATAGCGGAACTGAATCCTGCTTAGCCAGGTCTATATTGGTAATAATGCTATTCAGAACGTCCCTGGTGAGAGGGCTTGTTTCCTGCTCAAGAGCATCCCGTATGGCAGGAAGTATATTGGGATCAGGGTTAAAGGTGATGTGCCCGATGGCTTCTATTAGCTTACTTTCTACCTCAGAAGCAGAAATAGTGCGTATTTCCACGGTTCAGCCACGCTTCCTTTTTAGCAGGTATTTAAGTAGCAGGTCTTCCAGAGGGGTGTCTGTAGAGACAGGATTGTATTCTATTTGGTTCTTGTGGCATTCACTTTTCAGGTAATCCGTAAAGTCCTGGATATTGGAGAGATATTCCTTGCGGATTTGCCATGGAGATACGGTAATCTTATCCCCCGTCTCACTATCCACAAATTCCGTTTCTCTTTTAAAATCAAAGCTTTCTTCCTGATGATCCACAATGTGAAACACCAGCACTTCATGGTGCCTGGCACGGAAGTGTTTTAGGGCGGCAAGCGTCTTTTCCGGATCATCCAGCAGATCACTAATCAGCACCACCAGGCTTCTCTTGCGGATAAGCTCCGCAATCTGGTGTAAGGGGATTAAGATATCTGTCTTATCTTCCGGTTGAAGCTCCATAAGCCTGGCGAATATCTGAGCAGTGTAGCTGCGAATGGCTTTGGGAGGGAGTGCAGAGGTTATTTTGGTGTTAAAAGTATAGAGTCCGGCTGCATCCTTTTGAGAGATCATCAACCAGGCAAGAGCAGCGGCTAAACGCTTTGCATACTCTATTTTACTGCTTTTACCGGAAGCGTAGAACATGGATTTACTGTGGTCCAGAAGGATGTAGCTGCGGAGGTTGGTTTCTTCTTCATAACGCTTAACATAGTAACGCTCTGTTTTGGCTAACACCTTCCAGTCCATGTCTTTAAGCGGCTCACCGGGGTTGTATTGGCGGTGATCCGAAAATTCTGCACTGAAACCGTGATAAGGTGATTTGTGCAAACCAACGAGGAAGCCTTCCACCACGCTCTTGGCAGAGAGCTGAAACTTGTTCAGCCGGATGAGTTCTTCTTCGCTTAAAAGGGGCATTACAAAGGCTTCTTAGGCTGATACAAGAGGGCATAAGGGATCACTAGCACATAAACAGCTGCTAGAATAACGGGTGAGATCATAATCTCGTTAAAGGACATAATAAAGTACCCAATTACAAGTAGTATAGCGGCAAGGAGCAGCAAAAGAAAGTTTATCTTACCCATGTGCAGCCGGTCTTTTGTTTTCTGGCTCATTAGTTCTCCTATATATGTACTGAATATTTTCTACATTGTTTTGGGGTGGTCAATCCTGTCAAACAGAACCTTGTGAACCCGTTTGATGGTAGCAAGCACTGATTTGCGTATAAACGTCATTTGATAGGGTCTGACGCGTTTTCCCTTCGAGTTCATATATTGGGTCTAAAATATCAATTTCAGCTTCCAGAGAGTGCCCTAAGAGCTTCATGAAATGAGGGGCGAAATCCATATCGCCATACCAACATACCAGATCTCTGTTTGTCTGGTCTATCGGCTTACCATCCAGGGTGTTATAACGGATGCAGATTGGCAGAACCGGGCAATCTGCCAGGAAAGCAACCTGAAACAAGGACTTTCGGAACTCTTTTACAGTCTCGCCGTTGGTGCTGGTTCCCTCGGGAAAGAGCATAACTTTGAAGCCCTCTTTGATGGTGTTGGCAAACTTCTCGATTTCCTTGGGGAGAGATACAAACTTCTTGCGGTTGGTAAACAGGCAACCGCCCAATCTGGTGATGCTGCCCAAGAATATGTTTTTTCCCATTTCCACGGAAGTGATAAACACAAAGTTTTCCAGTGAGGCAAGCATGATGATATCGGTGTAGGATACATGGTTCGCCACGGCAAGATAGTTCTTGCCTCTAAGCTGGGCAAGACGTTCGGGGTGCTTCAAGGTGATTTTTATGTTAAATGCTTTTAGGAATCTACGTCCGATGCGGGTAGTATTCTTCACCAGGCGGTGCCGGAGGATTATAGGATCACGGGTGCACAGTCTGATCAGATTGGCACTAACAAAGAAATCGCATACCAGAATCAAATGCCAGATAAAGTGCTTGATTCTATGCATGGTGCCTACAAGCTCACTCTGCTTTGCTTTTGCGTTGGTAAGCCTTATTCATATCCTCCACCTTCATCAGGGTAAGGAAATCTATGCATTTAAAGCTTTTATCCAGAGCAGGCACACCGCACACCTTGGCACCCACCCGCAAATATGAGGCAAGCAGCGAAGGTATCTTATCCTTCATATCTCGATGTTCAATGGGAATTAGGCTGTGGTGCGGATGTAAGCGGGAAAAGCGCTTGAATCCCGGTACCTTAAACTTGTTTTTAGGGCGGACGCGATGGAACTCTGAGATATGTCCGTTTTGCTGCAAATAGGCATAGATCTGGCGGATTTCGTCCTTGTCCATAGTCTTTATGCTGGAACAACCAAAGAGGTAGCTACTACCGCTGGCTGCGATGTATTCACTGATTCCTTCCCAAAGCAAGGTAATAGTAACGCCGTTACGGTGTTCCGGGTGCACGCAGGCACGCCCCAGTTCCAGCTTTGTGCCGGGTAGCTGTCTAATATACTTCATATGGAATTCGGTGGCAGTGTACCATTTTGTGGTATGGTCTGAGGATTGCAGCCGGTAGGTGCCAATGATTTTATTGATGCGTTTGTCGATAATAATTAGGTGGTCGCAGTGTTTGTCGAACTTGTCCTTATCCAGCCCGGAGCGTTTCTTCCGCTTGAGAAGTTCTTGCAGAAAGATGTCGTGGCGCAGTTTTAGTGCTTCCCGCAATTCCTCGGGGGAATCTGCAGTCTTAACAATGAAGTTCTTTTTCTCTATGTAGATAGGGATATTGGCGCGAAAGTTTTTCATCCTGCTTTTAGCACCAATTTTAAGGGCATTTTTCATCATAGTAAGCTGCTTTATCTCAGGCATTCATTCTCCTTTATCTCAAGGTTTGGTTCAGTTTTCCAAGCCTGTGGGAGGGTAATCATTTTGTCAAGCACAATGTGCCGTTTTATCTACTAATTATCAAGCTGAAACCTCTTCAAAGAGGCATCTCTAACATATATAGCTCTTTACATGGATGGTGTTCCATATCTCATACCATTGTTGGTAATCGCATTACAGCATTTCCTCCCCACGGATAACACTTATCAGTACCTCAATAATGGAGATCACCAACAAAGTGTGAGTGCATTAAGTTTACCTGTAACCATCAGCTTCATGATACAAGGATACTTTCTTGCTCCAAAATGCACTCTCTCTCTTCTTGTCAGCTAAAGACAATCTATTGCTATTTAGTTGAAAGACAAGTATCTATTCAGCATTGCACAAACACGGCTCACCTGCTTTGATGAGCCGTGTTTATTGTTTGTTTAGCCAAGCCTAGTTGATAACTATCTCCTGCTTTGGGCTTGGCTCTTTCTTCGGGATCACAAGCTTCAGCACGCCATCTTCCATTTTGGCGATTATCTTGGCAGCGTCTGCATTGTCCGGTAGCATAAGATTGCGCCGGTAGCTTCCGCTATACCTTTCACAGCGGTACATAGTGCCTTTTTGTTCTTCCTTGTTGATGTTGCACTTGGCTTCAATCATGAGTTGGTTTTCGTGGAGAGAGATGGTGACATCGTCTTTTTTATAGCCCGGCAGGTTCGCCAGTATCTCAAATTCTTTCTCGTGTTCCACGATATCCATTGCCATAGCGCGATAGTTGTCATCCGCTGACTCGTCTTCATAGACGCGGTTTAAGAAGTCGTCGAACAGACTGAGCATGTTGCTCATGGGTCTGTATTCTGTGTTTTTGCGGTAGGGTACGAGTTTCATTTTAATCCTCCTTTTGGGGTTTTTGTGTTACTCTAAAAACAAAATAACGTCAGCCCCAAAAAAAGCAAATGATTTTTTAGCAGTCTCCCATAATGACTGCTTATTGCGCCTGTCAGTATGTTCTTAAGAGCGAATATATAAAAAACAACTAAAGCCTTTCTTCCACTTTCAGCGTGGTTTTGAAGTGCAGTTTTGCCACCTCGCCCAAGCGTTTAAACCCGTATTGATGAGAGAATTCCACTGCCCGTTTGATTACTATGGAGGTTGCCCCCAAGGGAAAATCTATCTTGTAGAAACTGCGCATGGCATTAAACGTTTCCAGAAACTGATAGCGTGCAATAATCGAGGCGGCGGCTACCGCAGGATCTGCCTCAGCTCCGGTACGCTCCACGCAGGGAATCGGGCACTGCTTCTCTTGCAGCATTCGCCGGACTTTCTGCGAAGGACTGAACTGATCCACCAGTATCCCCTGAGCTAAAGGCTGTGTTTTTTGCAGGTTTAATAAATTCGTTCCATGCAACCAGGCAAGCAGATCGTTCAGATTGCGGTTCTCGCGCTTAAAGGACGCGATCAGCTCGTTATACTTGGCAGGTTTTAGCACAATGCAGGCAATGCGGTTTGCGTATTGGGAGTAAAGGATTTTAGCGGTTTTAATGATATCAGCATCCCTAAGTTGCTTGCTGTCCCTTATCCCCAGACGGGAAAAGTGTTCCTTCAGGGTGTCATCGTATGCAAAGGCGCATACCACCGGCGCACCGAAATAATCCCCTTTGCCACATTCATCCGCGCCAATCCAATTAGTCCAATGGTGAAAGCTGTTTGCTACTGCCTTGGGAGGATATGTGCTTTTGGTAAGCTCATTCAACAAGCCTTTCAGAGGATTAGGTTCTGTGCCACCGATAACTGCGCTTACCCCCTTCTTCTCGGAGTAATACAGGTTCAGCACCGCCAGATATTTATCCTTGCCAAGCTTAAGCTGCACTCCATAGGCAATTTCCCGCTGGTCTTGGCAGCTAATCCCGGCGCGCTGCATCAGGGGATACAGATTCGCCAGATAGTGTTCCAGCTCTTTATGCATTAGGCTTATAGGCTTGCAGAACTTCGCCCACGGTGTATAAAGAGCCACCCGCCACCAGAATATCATCCGGCTGGCATTCGGACAGGGCAAGCTGCAAAGCTTCCCCCACGCTGGCAGCGGTCTTGTAGGGAACTCCATACTTAGCCACTGCTGCTACCTGCGCTTCCACAGTGGCAGCCCGGTCGGACTGGTTCTGTGCGATGTATATGGTATCTGCATTAGCGCAGAAGAGGTGTATCATTTCGCTATAGTCCTTGTCGCCAAGGATCGAGATCAGAAACCGCAGTTTACGCCCGGGAAACATCTTGTGCAGCGTTTTGGTTAAGGCGGTAACCCCGTGCACGTTATGCGCCCCATCCACAA
This sequence comes from uncultured Candidatus Cloacimonas sp., assembly GCA_964430595.1. Lineage (GTDB taxonomy): Bacteria > Cloacimonadota > Cloacimonadia > Cloacimonadales > Cloacimonadaceae > Cloacimonas. The sequence continues at coordinate 13,581 of CAYSGM010000020.1, read as the reverse complement.
TAATCACGGGAGATGTGGATAGCACCTGCATGCGTCCCTGCCAGTTAATCTGCTGCAGAGCCTTGCGGATCGCGGTCTCAGAGGGGGCAATCCCCTGCTGCTTGGTATAGAGAATGAAAGCCGTTAGAGCGGTGCCGAGGTTTATTGCCTGATGCTCGCCGATCAGATTGGCACGCAAGTTTTTATAGCTGTGCTCACCGAAACTGTAGTCAAAGCTCAAACCCGCCACCTCGTCGCTGTTGATGCTGGCAAACCAATCCCGGTTATAGCGGAAAACAGGGCTTTTCTTTGCATAAGCTACACCCTCTATTATGCTACGGGGAGATTCTTCCATATCCCCAAGCACCACAGGCACTCCCGGCTTGATAATCCCGGCTTTTTCCCCGGCGATAATCTCCAGGGTTCCGCCCAGAGTCTTCACATGATCCAGACCAATGTTGGTAATCACCGAAACATCGGGTGTAAACAGGTTTGTAGCATCCAGCCTGCCCCCTAAGCCCACTTCTATCACCGCAGTCTGCACCCGCCTTTCCACAAATGTGCTAAAGGCAATGGCGGTAGTGATTTCGAAGAAGGAGGCATCCCATTTCTGGAACATATCTTCGTATTGGTGAAAAGCCTTAAGTATGGTTTCAAAGGGCAGTTCTTCCCCCATGATGCGGAAGCGTTCCGTGTAGTTTATCAGATGTGGTGATGTGTTTAAAGCCGTGCTAAGCCCATGCGCCAGACACAGGGCTTCCAATGTAGCACACACACTGCCCTTGCCGTTGGTTCCCCCCACATGAAAGCCGGTTAACGACTGCTCCGGATTGCCCATATCGGCTAATAATCCCGTCATGCGGGTAAGCTCCAGCTTCACATTGCCGGAGTATTTTTTGTAGATGTGCTCTAGAAATTCCTGATACTGCATAAGATTCCTGCTTATCTGTTGATTAATAGGTTAACTGGTTATAGGGTTAATGTCCCAGTATCCAATCGGTAATTCCCGAGTTTCGCTACCAGCAATGAAAACCCGGCTTGAAGTCCATGAACTCCAAACCGGCTTATTATGAAAAGCCCAAACAGAGTCTTAATTAACAGGTTAACCTGCTAATCCAGACGCTGTTTGAACTTACTATAAATCTATCTGCTAGGTTTATTCTGCTACGGGTGCTTCCACCGCACCGAACTTATCGGGAAACAGGATAGCGCGCAGGGAGGTGCTGTTTTCTTTGCGTTTTTGGAAAGCATTGGTATCTGTTTTCCAGATTTCAATATACTTCTTCAGCAGTTCTTCCTTGCGGGCACCGTTGGAACCGGTTTCTTTATCGATATAATCCATATCTTCTATCATATAGTTCTGAAGCTGTGTGGGATCCATGTTCTCATAGAAGGCTTTGGGGATAAAGTGTTTGTGGAATTTAGACATATTCGGACAAAGGATTATTACGCCAAAGTTATGCTTCACCTCTGTGCCTATCTGCTCTGCCACATATTTTCCAAATACTATATACTCGCTTTTCTGGCGCGAGGTTTCCGGACAGTAGGTCATTCCGGGCAGGTATTTGTTTTTGGGGTCTTGCTTTTTGGGTGTCTTGGTAAGCAGTGTAAAATCACCGCTAAAATCCTGGCGGGTATCACGCATATAATCGGTGCTTGCCACCCAGATTTGTTTCATGTTATTAATGCAATCATCTACGTTCTTTTCTTTATCCAGATTGTAGAAATTCGGCACTGCCAAGATGAACACCAAGGCAACGAAAAGGATGATACTGAGAACAGTATAAACCGAGATTCCGCTTTGGTTACGCAGCATAAGTTACTCCTGATATGAATTCTGCTTTAATGAAATTAGGGTGGGGATTCTCGTCAAGCCTTATTTTTGGGGGAAAGGATTTTGTTGATGTAGTTATAGGTCTCGGGGATATCCCGGAAACGGCTGCGATAATCCCTGTCCGCTTCTATTTTCGTGCCAGACATGCGGGTGGAAACATTGGTTTCGCCCCAGTTGTAAGCAGCTAACACCAAGCTCCAGTTACCTTTGTAACGTTCACGCAGATACAGAATGTATTTGGCGGATAGCCGCAGGTTGTAAAAGGGAACAAACAGCATTCCGCGCTTGTGCTTTTTGTGGATATAAAAGGCGGTCGGCTCCAATATCTGCCCCAGCCCAATCGCCTGCGAAGGGGAAACTGCAAAAGTGCGAAAAGAACTCTCTGCCCTTATCAAACGGTAAAATATCGCCGGATCTATGCCATAATACACCGCCACGCCTACGGTCATAATCCGCACTGAGATGGGATTGTAAATCAGGATCAGAATAATCAGCAGCGCCAAAACAATCAAGCTGATTATGCCGACGCTGCTGTGTTTTTTTGTTCTTTTCTTCACTATAATGCTATTGTTACCCTGTGCTTAGCCCAAACGCTTCTTAAAATCGTTCAGTTTTAACACGTGAGACACTTCTTCGTTGATAATCTTCCGCAACACATCCTTGGTTTTGGGGTTACTGATGTTGTCCGAAATAGCGTGGAAAAATAGCAAGGTATCCTTTTCAAAGGTGATCGCGTTATCCACTACGCCGTGGATATCTTTCGCATTGGCAGCCAGTTGGATAGCGGAGTAATCGCTATTAAAGATCCTTCCATCCACAATGGTTTTCAGATATTCGGACACCAGTTCCCAATCCGTGGAAAGCTCCAGAACTTCCAAATCAAGCTGATCACGCAGGTTCAAAAACGACTTCTCGTGGTTCAATTCCTGATCCCTTAAGAATGTAATAAATTCCACCGCTTCGGTATTCAGGTCTTTACGCTTGGATGCCTCATGATAGAATGCAAACCCATTTTTCTCGATTTGCACTGCCATTTCGATAACTTCATTAACAGAGTAAACTGCCATTTTTCCTCCTTGGGAATGATATTTATTGCTCTGTTCCAAATGATACATGTCTCAGGAAAAAAGTCAAGCTAAATCGAAAGCAATATGCTACGGGTTTGTCACACCCATGCTTCTCCCCTGCTTTCCGAAGATGAATAGAACCGGGGTTCACCGGGAGATAAACGGGCAAAAGCCCGATCAACCCCCGATGAATCCCACAGCGAAACCGCTTTGGCAAGCAAGGTAGCTGCGGACATCTTGTCTGCAGGGGATAGTTTGAAGAATAGCGCAGCCAAGCAATGGCGATAGATAATAGCCTGGGGTGTGAACCACAGGAATGTCAACGCACCTGTTTAGCCCCTTGTGGGCGAGAGATATTAGCCTGGGGTGTGAACCCCAGGGTCAACGTTGGCAACGGTTTAGCCCTTTATGGGCGACACAAAAATAGCATACATCTGCCACCCCCGAGGGGTTTGGGCTATGTTTGCATTCCTCCCCGGGGTTCCCGCTATCGCTCCACCCCGGGCTAATATCTGCCATCCCTGCGGGATTAGTTGTTTGGCTTAAAATATGTCGCACAATTGCTTCGCATGTCCATCAAACTAAGCGCGACATATTTTGAGTTAAACAACCGTGCATCACCCACGCCTAGTGTGCAGACAGCCGAGGGCGTTTGTCATTACGGACGCCGGGACAGGATATTTTGCCACCCCTCCTCTTTTTGCTTGACTCACAAACCTATCTTTGGGGATTATGATTTCCTATGAGAAATATAAAGATTTTAGGTATCGAATACGCCCTCTGGCTGTATATAACTGCCTGCATAAGCTGGTTTTGTCTGCGGATGTGGGAGCAAAGCATCAGTGGTGCGGTTATTCTGCTTTTCCCCTTGTTGGTAGCTTTGTTGTTGTTGCGCATAAAGGGCAGTTTGGGCAGTTTGGTGGTACAGCCGGAACAGGGCGGAAGCCTGTGGAAATATGAGCTTGGCATCGGCGTGGGGATTAGCCTGCTGATGGCGTGGCTGATTGTGGAAGTGAAGCCCATGGCTTTCTTTACTCAGGCAGCTAATACGCAATCCATCTTAAGCGGTATCTTTAACCCCAACCCCAAGGAAATGGTTCCCATGCTGGCAGCCCTGATGGAGACAATCTATCTGGCGTTGCTGGCGACGGTATTCGCCATTCCTTTTGCCTTTGTGCTCTCCTTCTTTGCTGCAAAGAACCTGATGTATGGAACCTGGACGGGGAGGCTGGTGTATGTGCTTATCCGCACTATTTCCACCATCTTCCGCAGTATAGAGGCGATTGTGTGGGCGATAATCTTTTGCGTGTGGGTAGGTATTGGACCCTTTGCCGGTATGCTGGCGTTGTGGATACACTCCATTGCTGCCCTGATTAAGCTTTACAGCGAGCAGATAGAGAACATAGATCCGGGACCGGTGGAAGCCATTAAAGCCACGGGTGCATCCACCCTGCAGGTGTGGCGTTATGCCGTTGCCCCGCAGATTCTTGCGCCTTACCTTGCCTTTACTATTTACCGTTGGGATATAAACGTGCGCATGGCTACCATCGTGGGCTTTGTGGGCGGCGGTGGTATAGGCTTGGCACTGTATCAGCAGCAACAAATGCTTGCCTGGCGCAATGTGGGGCTTATCATGTGGTTAATAGCACTGGTGGTGTGGATCATGGATATGTTCAGCGGCTACATCCGCTCCCGCCTGATAACAAATTAGAGGATTATAATGCAGAAATACAACCCCGTGGAACTGTTACTGAAGAAGCGCGACGGCATTGCGCTTAGCCCGGAGGAGATATCCGGCTTTGTGCAGGGCTATCTGAACGGCGATATTGCCGAATACCAAATGAGCGCCATGCTGATGGCATGCTACTTTCAGGGCTTGGAGAAGGATGAGATCGCGGCTTTCACCAAAAGCTATATCGAGTCCGGCAAGACGATAACTTTCGATGCCAATCTGCTGGTAGCGGATAAACACTCCACCGGCGGCGTGGGCGACAAGATAAGCCTGATGCTGGCTCCCATTGCGGCTGCTTTGGGGCTGCACGTGCCGATGATCTCCGGCAGGGGATTGGGTCATACCGGGGGGACACTGGACAAGCTGGAATCCATTCCCGGCTTTAATACCAGCTTTAGCATGGAAGATTTCAAAGCAATGGTGCTGAAGCATGGCTATGCATTGGTGGGGCAATCCGCAGAACTGGTTCCCGCCGACAAGCGCATCTATGCCCTGCGGGACGTAACCGCCACCGTGGAAAGCCCGGGCTTGATAACCGCCAGCATCATGAGTAAAAAGATCGCGGAAGGCACCAAGCATCTGGTTATAGACCTGAAGATAGGCAGCGGGGCTTTTATGCCCAACCTGCGACGTGCCAAGGAACTGGCGGAACACCTGATCTACACCGGCAACAGCTTTGGACAGAAGGTGTGCGTGGTGTTCTCCAATATGAATTCCCCGCTTGGACATGCAGTTGGCAATGCGCTGGAAATGATCGAGGCGATCGAATACCTGAAGGGTAATTACCTGCCGGATACTTATGAGCTCACCACCGCCTTAACGGCGCAGATGCTGATCAGCGCAGGCTTGGCAAAGGACTTTGACGATGCCAAGGCGCAGATAGATGGTGCGGTAAGCAGCGGCAAGGCACTTGCCAAATTCTGGGAGATTATTGAGGCGCAGGGCGGAAACCCAAAGGTAATTGATGATTACGCCCTCTTTGCTCAGGCAGGGGTAAAAGTGCCCATCATAGCCAAGGACAGCGGTTATGTGCACAGCATAGATTCCCGTGCCATAGGCTATGCCCTGGTGCGGATAAAAGCCGGACGCATGCAGGTATCGGACACCATAGACTACGCTGCGGGAGCTTTGCTATACCCCAAGATTGGCGACGTGATAAACGCCGGAGACAAGCTTGGCGAAGTTCATGCCGTATCCCAAAGCCAGGCAGAAGAAGTGGCGGAGCTGATCCGCAACGCCTATAAGATAGCCGAATTCCCCAAGAGTAAGGAACCGCTTATTTACGAAATAGCTACAGGATAGCCGTTAGCCACATGGGACCAATCAGCGAACACAACCTCCTGATCTTCCTGCTGCAATTTGCTTTGCTGCTAGGTGCCTGCAAGGTTGTGGGCTTCTTCCTGGAGCGGATCAAGCAACCCACCATAACGGGTGATGTATTAGTGGGGCTGATATTGGGTCCGGCGATCTTTGGTCGCTATGCACCGGATATTCAGCTTAGTATCTTCCCCAACGAAGCCATTCAATGGACGATGCTTGGCACAGTGGCATGGTTTGGCAACCTATTCCTGCTAATGGAGACAGGGCTGGAGATAAACTTCTCCCGCGTGTGGAAGCAGCGCGGCGGAGCACTAAAGCTTTGTTTTATTGATCTTATTGTTCCTCTGGCTTTAAGCTTCCTTCCTTTCTATTTCCTTCCGGATAGATACCTGGTAGATCCCTCCCAGCGTTTTGTGTTTGCCCTCTTTATTGCCTCGATCATGACCATCAGCGCATTGCCGGTTGCCATAAGGGGCTTGCAGGATTTGGGCGTGCTGAAAACCGATATGGGCTTCCTGATCGTATCTGCCTTAACCTTGAACGACTTGGTAGGCTGGGTGGTTTTCACCGTGATTCTGGGAATCCTGGCGCATGGTGTGGTGGAAGTTGGCTTTATCCTGAAGTTAGTAGGCTTAACTGTGGCATTTACCCTGATAAGCCTTACCCTGCTAAAGCGTTTGGTAGATTCGGGGATAACCTTCATACACCACCGCATAGGCAAGGAAACAGGCTATAAGACTACCTTCATTGTTATCGTAGGAATGCTGTTCGGGGCTGCAACGCTAAAGATTGGGATTCATCCCTTGTTTGGCTTCTTCATCGCCGGCATCGTGGTGGGCGAAGCCAGGCACATCACCGAGCAGGACAGACACACCATTCATCGCATGGTATATTCCATCTTTGTCCCCATCTTCTTTGCCAAGATAGGCTTACAGCTTGATATTCTGGCAAATCTGGATTGGGCATTAGTTACCCTGATAACTGTTTTAGGGGTTGGTTCCCGCTACTTTGGAGCATGGCTGGGAGCAAAGTGGGCAAAACAAAAGAAAGCCAACCTCAGCAGCATCGCTATCTCCCACACCGCCGGAGGAGAAATGCATATTGCGGTAGCAATGTTGGCATATAGCGGCGGGCTGATTACCGAGACCGTATTTGTTAGTGTGGTAGCTGCTTCCATCTTTTCCACCATTATCTTCGGTCCCTGGCTGTCATACACTCTGCGGAAAATGCGTAAAGACATGGTTAGATTCCTTTTCACCAAGAGCGATGTTGTCTTTGATACCAAATCCCGAACCAGGGACGAACTCCTGCACCAGCTTATCAGCCGTGTTGCATCCCGGATAAGCATCCCGGAAGCCACTCTTACAAAGGAAGTCTTTGCCCGAGAAGATCAAATGAGCACCGCTATAGGCAAAGGGATAGCAATCCCGCATGCTCATCTGGAAGGACTGAAAAGCAGCAAACTCTTCGTGGTTAAAACAGCCCAGGATATCGATTGGGACAGCCCTGACGGCAAGAGTGTAAAGCTGATATTCCTCACCCTTACCCCCGCGGATAAACCAGAAACACAGCTAAACCTGATGCAGACACTATCCACAGCCCTTCGCAACCCCCAATTCCTCTCCAAACTAATGCTAAGCGAGGACCCCGGAAAGATATACAGTCTGCTAAAAAGTCAGATCGCAGAATGTGACAATTGCCTGGTTGCCGAAGCTTAACTAATTTTCTGATTGACAGTTTTAGCCCCTTTCCAGAGTTTGCTCTAAAGAAAGTGTTCCGGAATGGCTCAGCGGTAGAGCGGGTGGCTGTTAACCACTAAGTCGGGGGTTCGAATCCCTCTTCCGGAGCCACTTTTTTTGCCCACAATTTAGTGCTCCTTCTCCGAAATCCTTGTTATCTGCTGCATATTCAGTGCTGCTGTTTTAGTATCAGAATACCTCTCCGCCCTGGATAATTACGTTCATGCCTCCCTCTCCAAATGCAAAATCCGCCCTGAGATTCAATCTGGGCAGAACCGAGATACTGTAACGCAAGCCAAATCCCGCACTGTAGTGGTTTCTCTCCCAGCCAAGTTCCTCCACATTCCCCGTAACCTGACCTGCCTCATAATAAGCCACGAATCCCAAGCGCCGGAAAAATCCCCTCTGCAACAACCATATATCCTCCGTAAAAGGCAATTCCGCCGGGAAAACCCTCAGCTCTGCCCTCTGCGCAATCAGCACCTTATCCACGAAACGCTTACTGTCATAGGCTCTAAGCCTGTAGCCCAGTTCCGGCAAGAAGCTGAAGGGAAGCATGTTATCACTGCGGGTGAAGCTGCTCTGCAAGGCTATCACAGCACCCGGCACCGGCGGAATATAGTGGTTCAGTTCCACCTGCAGCTTCCCGAATTCCTTAGCAATCGCCTCCGGCTCCGCTGCATAATATCGCGTGTAAGCCAAGGTGTGGTTCATCCCTCTGCTTGGGTATTGCTCGTTATCAATTGCTTTATAGCGCATCCCCGCGCCCATTCCAAGATAGGTTTGGTTGCCGTTTATGCCGTGGAAGTTCTCGGTATAGGGCAGGGTTTCACGATCACCCTTCTTAACATCTTCATTTACAAAGGCAAACTTAGCTCCCGCATAGAGAGACGGGTATATCCTGATCTCCCCATCCAAGCCAAGAGCAAACTGCCGTTGGGTTATCTTCTCATAGTTCAGTTCATCTGTCGTGTTGCCGATGCCATAGTATTTATCAGGCCAGTTTCTCCCCCGGACATCCATTCCCAGCAGATATTTCTCATTTCTTAGCTTCAGCCGGGGAATGCTGAGGATTTGAAACTGCTTGTTCGCCGTATAAATCAGCAAAGATGTAATCTGTAACTCATTGGCAAGGCTGTCTTGCTCCGTTTGTTTGAAGTAGTTCAAGAAACCTCCCCCCATCAGCCTTGTCTCATGCGAATACGCTATGATGGGGAAGCCCGATACGGAAGTTTCTTCCGCGTGTATGTGTGTGATCAATGGCAGCATAATAGCCAGCAGCATTATGCCAAGATGTTTATTTATATTCATTATTATCTCCAGTATGTCCGAAAAGATAAGCAAAAACCGGATTTTTGCAAGGTTATACCGAGGTTCATCTGTGCCAGTCATATCCCGGAAATAGTGCAGGGTTCCTCTGCTGCCTTACGTTTACAAGCCATGGATACTGAACAATATATTGTTCTTCCTTTGCTTCAGCCTATATCTTCCTTCCTTGGCGGTGTTGAGCCGGAGGGGGTCTGACCATGAGCTCATCGGGCTTTTGCCCGATCAACCCCCGGTGAAGCCAGCTGCGATTCTGGTGCGGAATGTAAGGAAGAGGAAAGCCCGATTCCGCTTTTTGGCTTGACATATCCGGCGCATGTATTAGTCTGTAAATTGAACGTCACATGACAAAACTTAATGTGGCTGTTGAAGGAGACATAATGAAACACTGCATCCTTTTAATACTGCTCTCTCTGGTCTTGATTCCCTTTTTTGCGGAAGACTGGATCACGATTTACAATGACGATCTCTCCTTGGTTCGTTCCCGGTTCGAACTGGATTTGGAAGCGGGACGTCAGGAATACAACTTCGACGATATCACCAGCCGGATAAAGCCGGAATCGGTTATCGTAACCGGCGGAGGCATCCGTGTTGCTGAACAGAATTACGAATTTGACCTTGCCGGTAAATATCAGATTATGGCAAAATACCTGGATCGCGAAGTGATGGTTATTATGAAAGATCAATCCAAGCTGCGCGGGACAATGAAGTTCTTTGACGGTGGCAGCACCGGGATAATTGAGTATGGAACAAACCGCCTGCTGGTGATAGCTGATTCTGAAACCCAATGGATACAGCTTGCCGAATTGCCCTCCAATTTCTACACCAAACCCACTTTGCACTGGAGCTTAATTGCCCCCCAAAAGGGCGTGTATCCCGTGCAAATGACCTATTTGAGCGGTGGTTTCAGTTGGGACGTTACCTATAACACCGTGTGGGACGAGAAGAACCTGCTGCTGAACTCCTGGGTTACCATAAACAACCGCTCCGGGCGTGCCTTTAGCGATGTGAACCTGAAGCTGATCGCCGGTGATGTGAACCAGGTTCAATCCAATTACTACAAATCCGAAGCCGGAATGGGTCGTATGTATGAAATGTCTGATACAATGGCTGCACCATCCTTCGAGGAAAAGACGTTCCACGATTTCCACATGTACACTCTGGATCAAAAAGTGTCTTTTGCCAACAATCAGACCAAGCAACTGGAACTGTATCCCCCCATGAATGTGAAAGCCAAAGCGGAATACGAATACGTTACTTACGGATCCGGAGTTAGCAGCTTGATTAAGTTCAAGAACACTGCCGAGAACGGTGCCGGGAAAGCTATGCCCAAAGGCACAATCAAGGTTTACAAACAGGATACGGACGCTAATCTGGAATTCATCGGTGAGGACAGCATCAATCACACCTCCAAGAACGAGGAGATATCGATAACTACTGGCACCGCCTTTGATCTGGTGGCTTCCACCCGGGTTAAGGAAGAGAAGCAGGTATCCACCCGCGTATCCGAACGGGTGCTGCAAGTTACCCTGAAGAACAATTCCGATGCCGTGAAAACCATTAACGTAAAGCACCAGCTTGGCAGTAGCACCAGAATTGTGGAATCCGGACAGAAATATACCACCGATAGTAACGATAAAGTTACCTTCGTCCTGGAAATTGCCCCTAACAAGGAGCTTATCTACACCTTCAAAGAAAGAAGCGAATACTAAAGCTTAGTAAAGCGGAGTAATCATGCGCGATAAGATCTTCACCAACATCGTTGGGATTCAGCGAGAAATGCTAAAACTGATTGGCGAGGTTTCGGCATTAACAAATAACCCCCTGGCATTGGAAGACGCTATTGATGACGTCTGGCACCCCAAATGCGATGTGTTTCACACGGATGCGGAATGGATTGTGATAGCAGAACTTGCCGGGGTGGAGAAGGAGGAGATCAGCATCTCCACTTCCAGCGAATACCTCCGTATCAGCGGGTTACGCAGCTTTCCATCCACCAACTGCCCGCTATGCTATTACAGCATGGAGATAGAAACGGGACACTTCGACCGCCGGATATATTTCCCGGAAATGGAGCTGGATAAGGATAATCCCAAGGTTAGCTATATTAACGGCATCTTGCGCATAGCCTTTGCGCTAAAGCCGGTGGTGGAGAAGATTATCCCGGTGCAGTAACTGGTAGAAAGTGAGAGCTGCGCTGGTGAGAACCTGCAGTAAGTGAGAATTGTATAAGTGAGTAGCTGCTAAGCTCTAGGTATAAGTAATAGTCTAGATACATAAATGGTGGAACGCTGTTCCACCATTCTAACAACTCACTTGCGCAGCTCTCACCTAACGAAGTTTCTCAGTTTCGCAGAACTCACCTTCTGAAACACTTCTTTATTTACCCTGATGATGGTCTCCAGATCTGGATCGGGAATATTGGGCGTTGTATCCAGCGCTTCATAGACCATCCACATCATGTCCGTATAGGCTATTTTGCCGTTCAGGAACAGCATAGAGGCTGCCTCCACGGCTGCATTCATCACGGTGGGATGTAGCCCCCCGCTTTTTGCCACCTCCAATCCTAAGAAGAACAAGGGATAACGCTGGGGCTCTATCTCGCGGAAGGTTAGATCAGACAGCTTGGTAAGATCAGTCTTTACCAATTGCGATGCCACGCGTTCAGGATAGGACAGGGCATACAGAATGGGGAGCTTCATATCCGGCGTGCTAAGCTGCGCCAGGAAAGAACCATCGATAAACTCCACTAAGGAGTGGATGATAGATTGCGGGTGCATAATGGCAGATATCTGCTCGAAGGGCAAGCCGAACAGCCAGTGCGCTTCGATGACTTCTAACGCCTTATTAAACATCGTGGCGGAATCCAAAGTTACCTTGGCACCCATATTCCAGTTTGGATGTTTTAATGCTTCCTGAGGGCTTATATGGGCGAATTCGGAGAGCGGAAGATCGCGAAAGGCACCCCCCGAGGCAGTGATGTGCAAGCGTCTTATTTCGCCGGCAGGATGCTGACCTATTGCCTGAAAGATGGCACTGTGCTCGCTATCCACGGGGATAATGGGCTTTTCCTTTACCAGCTTGGTTAAGAGGTGCCCCGCCATGACCAAAGATTCCTTGTTCGCCAAAGCCAGGGTTTTAGCCCTTTCCATAATAACAAAGCTCGAGCGTAAGCCCGCGGAACCGGTGATGGCATTCAGGGCAATGTCATAATCCTCGCCCTTTAGCAGTTGCAGCAGCTCTTCTTCACCGAAGTATATACGCAGGGAAGGGTTGTCTTGCCTTAGCTTAGCTTGCAGGTTGGGGTCAACAATACCAGTTAAAACTATGCAGGGAATGCTATGTGTTTGGGCAATCTCTACCAGCTTCTTGTAATCCTGATGAGCAGAAGCGAGGGATATGCGCAGTCCCTGTTCGGAGACAACATCCAGCGTGGATGTGCCAATGGAGCCGGTTGCACCCAGCAGGGCGATACTGTGGTTTACCATTTGTAGGTGGCGGAAATACGTTGAGAGAAGCCCAGCCCGTCCGGTGAGTTATTGCGGAACGCGTAGTTTAAGCCGAAACGTTTATGCGTTACCGCTAAGCCCGCGGTGAAAGTATCCACATCATAGCCACCCAGAACCCGCAAAGCAGGGATCGGCTGCACTGCCAAACCCGCATGGAAATCGGCACTGATAGCACCCATCTCCACAGTTCCATCACGGTTTTCGGCATACATCTCGCTACGTAGGGCAAGGTGGATAGGTATCTTGGCGATAGGAGCCACTTCATAACCCGCTTCCAGATCCATGCTTGGGCTCACCATTTCGTTATCCCCGTCCTTCCACAACACCTGGGTAGTGAAGAAATCCCTTAAATTTGCACCCAATCTGCCCTTCTCCGAGAACTGCCACAGCGCACCCATATCCGCACCAAAGGCAAAGCCACTATGCGTGGCAAGGCTGCGGTAGGCAAGCTTGGGAGCAAAGCCGTAAAACAAATTATCCGAATACTGACGGGCAATGGCACCATACACGATGAAATCCTGATTGCTCACGGTTTTCCAAACCACGGGACGGTTATCGTTACTAATAGGTGCATTGGGGTTCTCCAGCTTGGTTAGCTTCACATCATCTATGGCTAGGTGATTGATAATAATCGCAGTGGGGCTGGAGGTAGGAAGCACAATACTAAGCTGGTTCTGGTTCAGCAGTCCTTCAAAGTGCTCGGAACGCATCAGCTCCAGTCCGGGAGAAGGGTTCAAGCCCAGAAGTGCCGGATTCCACCAAGCAGCAGCATAGGACTCTGCATAAGTAAGCCCTGTTCCGCCCATAGCCGTGGAGATAACCCCGGGGCTAACGGCGAATATCTCCCCCGCATACTTTGTGGCACCAAGCGGCATTGCCAAAAGCAGGATAGCCAAGCATATATTCAAGATTTTCATAATTTTTCACCTGTAAAACAATATACCCTGTTTCAGAGGGTTGTAAAATAGAAAATGTGTGGGGGAGAAAAGATGGTGGGCCCAGAGGGAGTCGAACCCCCGACCAACCGGTTATGAGCCGGTAGCTCTACCAAACTGAGCTATAGGCCCCCAAACAC
>CAYSGM010000019.1:4185-30818 GCA_964430595.1 uncultured Candidatus Cloacimonas sp. | reverse complement strand
CAAGGAACGGTGGTTCTTGAAGTGGAAGTTCTGAAAGATGGCAGTGTCCGTAATATAATTGTTAAACGTTCCGTCCCTGGCGGTTTGGACGAAGCTGCTATAGCAGCAGTTCGCAAGGTAAAGTTTCAACCCGGTCGAAGTAGCGGACAACCTGTGGATTGTCTGGTTATTATACCGGTAGAATTTAAGATTAATTAAGTTGGGAGTGTTTCATGAAGTTGAATAAAACCGGAATCTGCCTTGGCTTACTTTTATTAGTGCTTGTAAGCTCTGCTCATGCAAGAATGGCAGTCCCATCAACTGGAACCAAGAAATTGGACTTATCCAAGTTCCATAATGTCGGTAATATTTGGTTGCGAGTAAGCAACTATGGTTTTTTTGGTTCTGGCGATGACGTTGTTCCTCAATATCCTTCCTTGGAATATCCGGGTGGTAGTGGAACAGACTATCTGTATCAGGGAGCATTGTGGTTCGGAGCAAAGAAACAACGACGCGATATTCAGGGTAAAAAAATGTATTGGCCTGTATATCCCCCTTTAGCTAATACTGTGCCGATATCCGAAGACAGTCCGTTGTGGAATAACACGATGACAGCTGTACTTGATACTTTAGTAACAGTCGGCTTTGACGGTGATGCTGATCTATACGAGTTTTTACCTGCCTACAATCCACTACTGGTATCTAATCCTGATATGGCTGCTGCCTACGAAGGTTATAATCCTCTGGATGGTGTGGCTTATGCGTCCACCAGATTCCACAGACGTGGCGTTGATGATGATGGAGATGGCAAGATAGATGAAGATTTTGTTGGCTACACTTTTCCCTTGCGACAAGGCGTAGAATTACCCCCTGAATTTGTTGATTTCGGAGGTAGTTTTTTACACAATCTTGATGCGAACACATTTGGGCAATTGAACGATCCTGCAAATCTTGAAATATGGTTCCCCTTGGGTTTCCAGGAACTTGCTTTCGATAACTATCCGGTTCAATACCCACTAACCACTCCCCTTGATTATGCTTTCTCCAACCCAAGAGATGATGATGGAGATGGGCGCATTGATGAAGATGGAGCACCTGTATCTGAACAGGACTACATTGCATACTATTATGACTATTGTCCATTTGGATCTGAAGGTGAACGCGATCATGGATCTTCTAAAACATCCAGCACTCATATACCATTAGATGTTCGCGTCCGACAGATGAGTTATCAATGGAGCTTTGAGTATATCAAGAACCTTGTTTATGTCGAGTTTAATATTACGAACATGCACAAAGAGGACACATTAATAGATTGTGCTATGGGTATATACATGGATGCAGACGTAGGTCCCCAAACATGGGGCGCTGAGAAGGCTGCTGACGACAAATCCGGCTATGTAAAGGGATCCGGTTTCGAATTTGCCTACACTTTTGATGCCGATTTTGATGGTGGGTTAAGCCCAGGATACGTGGGTGCAAGAGTATGTACTCCCGATCCCGAAAAGCTTAAGTTTCACTGCTGGTATTGGGTAGTTGGCAAGGGACCTGATGATGAAGATCCCCTAGATCGCAACACAACCAATAAAACAGCAAACGAGAAATATTGGCTACTAACAGGTAGAAACCCCAATGCTGATGATTATCTAGCCTTGCGTCCGGAATTGGACAGCTCAACTGAGTTTGTGCAACCAACCGCAAATGACACACGTTTCTTGTTTGCTTTTTATGGCAACCCTACAGGTTCTGATGCAGCTTTAGCTGATCCTGAAACAGTATGGAATCTTGAACCCGGCAAGACGATGAAAATCGTAGTTGCGGTTTTCCCTGGTGATACTATACCTGAGTTAAAACGTTCTGCTGCTTGGGCTAAGGAGATTTATGATAAAGCCCAGGAACTTATAGATGTTGTAAAACCAGATATATTCCCCCACTATAATCCCCCGGAACCCCCTGAAATTCCTAAACTGTATGCAGAAATTGCCGAGGATGGTGATTTCCGGATTGATTTGTATTGGGATAACCGAAGCGAATTCTATCAGGATGTAAAAACTGTTCCTTCAGCAGTTATGGGATGGCAGTTCCCGGATGCTCCACGTGTTAGTGGACTTGATAGTGACCCAAATCTCTATCTGCCCAGCTGGGATGGGATACCGGAAGAATACAGACCGGATGAAACTCTGCCCCTTGAAGAGAGATACAACAACCAAGCTCTTGTAAACCCCTATACTGCTGCACGTTTAAGGCACGATTTCCAAGGTTACAGCATTTGGGGTCGCAGCGGTAGCGGTAGCAGAGAAGATTGGGAAATGGTGAACCGTTGGGATAAGAAAGAGACTCAGCAAGATAAGGACGACTATGAAATCAATAGTGCCTTCCCTAATGAGTTTCGAAATTTCGGTGGTTACACTGGAATAAATACTGATCTTCCCAACAAAAATGCTTGGGCAAATACCAGCGAATACACTGAATTCTACCACTACAATGACAAGTATGATCTTGTGAAGTTAGAGGCTACAGATCCATTCTATGGCTTCCCTATTTATGATCCGGACAAGATATATAACGATCCGGTGATTATTGCTGCTGCTGATAACATAGATACAGCTTATCCTGGCGCAGATCAATTCCAATATAGACAAAAGCTAAAAGCCAGGTTGTTTAAACACAGCTCAATTCGAACCGAAGTGTTTGATGCGCTCTATGATGCTAAGCTGATTCCATTGGTTGGGATGGGTTTTGCTGCTGGCATTACTCCCACTGATGCGGAAGTTGATCTTCAGAAACGTCAGAGATTAGCCCGTCGTTATTACAAATCCAGTATTCAGTACCCCAGAAAAGGTATAGAGTATTATGTTGCAGTAACTGCGTTTGACAGGGGTATTCCATCGGTTGATCTTGACTATCTCGAATCCGGACGCGATGCCGATGCAAACATGAAAGTGTTTTTCCCTGGTAGCATAGCCAAAGAAAAGATGGATAACATCATGGTTATTCCCAATCCATATATTGGGCGTAGCAAATTTGATGGACGTCTTGAAAACGACGAAAAGGGTGATAAAAGCCGTAGATTGTGGTTTGTAAACCTACCTAATAGCTGCACAATCCGCATCTACACTCTTGCCGGTGACCTGGTAAAAGAACTGGATCATGAAGGTGCCACGCAAACTGATATCATCACGATATCCAAAGCAAGCCCCTACAAGGGTATAGCAGCTTCCGGTATGCACCCATGGAATCTACTGTCCAAAAACAATCAGATCATCGCACCTGGCGTGTATCTGTTCTCCGTAGAAAACAAAACCGACGGCAAAATCAAGGTCGGTAAATTCGTCGTTGTGAAGTAAGGGAGGAACTGTGAAGAAATATCTTATTCCGCTGCTTGCAATAGCAATGATCGTTTTACCGATGCTGCTTGTGGCAAAACCATTCGGAAAAGCAGGAACAGTTGGGATGCAGTTTCTCAAGCTGGGCGTAGATGCACGTGCGATAGGTATGGGCGAAGCTTATACTGCTGTTACGGACGACATCTCTTCAGTCTATTGGAATCCTGCCGGATTAGCTCCTGCTTATCAAAACCAAGTGTTCTTCTCGCACACAAACTGGCCTGCTGATATAATGCAGGAGTTTGCTGCTGCTTCCTTAACCAATGGTGTATCTACAGTTGCAGTATATGGATCCATGCTACATATGGATAAAATGGATGTAACCGATGAAGATACGTTTGATATAACGGGCGAGAAATTCACCAATAGCAGTATGGCAATGGGGATTAATTATGCTCAGCAGTTCACAAACAAATTCTCTGCTGGGCTTGGAGTTAAATACCTTAGAGAGAATCTCTACACCTATTCTGTAAATAGCTATGCTCTGGATCTCGGCTCCATCTATAACACAGGCTGGAACAATCTTAAAATCGGAATGGCTTTACGCAATTTCGGTCCTGACATCCGCTACCGTGTGGACGATGATGAAGATGGACAAATTGATGAAGATCCCTTCGATCTTTTCGATAATGATGGCGATGGTGACGTTGATGAAGATATATCGGAATTGGATAGTAAAATTCCCATGAGCTTTTCCCTTGGGATTAGTGGCGATATCAAACGGGACGAGATGAACTATTGGATAGCATCGCTACAGCTTGATAACGTAATTGATCGCATGGAGACGTGGAACCTTGGCACCGAATACAAAATGGGTAACATCTTCTTCCGTGGAGGTTATCAGTTTAACTATGATACCAATGGTTTCAGTGCTGGTGTCGGTTGGCAGGTTCCAACAAGCCTTGGTATTTTTAACGTTGATTATGCATATACAGATATGGGATACCTCACTGAGAGCTTTGTAAAAAGCGCTCACAGAGTATCAGTAAAAATTAGGTATTAATGAGAATAACAAGGAAAAAAATCAGGAGAGAACAATGAAAAGAATCCTAATGATCGCCATTTGTCTCAGTATCTTGATCGGTGTCGTTTATGCAAATGACGTTATGAAATCGATCTCGAAAAAGGCAATTGAGCAACCTCAGACTATGCGGATTGAAAGATCGCGCACCGCTCCGGAGTATGTTTTTACCAAAACTCCCACATCACTGCTCACTTCCTATAATGACTATATGATTGGAAGCTACAACAGCTTACCTCTCCGTGTCATTCCGGAATCTGCTGGTGGTGGATATTTTATGACA
Source organism: uncultured Candidatus Cloacimonas sp. (assembly GCA_964430595.1). Lineage (GTDB taxonomy): Bacteria > Cloacimonadota > Cloacimonadia > Cloacimonadales > Cloacimonadaceae > Cloacimonas. The sequence goes on along the minus strand of CAYSGM010000019.1, from coordinate 26,149 downwards.
TATCACGGTCAGACTACTACTACTGGTCAACGTAGAGTTTTCTACGCTTATCTTAGCTCAAATGGAACCGTGAATAACAACAATACAATAACCCTAACTAACGTCAGAGAAGGATTCCCATCAATGGCGATTGATCCTGTTAGCGGAAAGCCAATGTATGCTTGGCACAGCAATGCTGATACGGATGCAGTGCTTGAAGTTAAATTTGTCTCTGATGCTTTCATCGATCAAATCGATGGACTTTGGAACGAGATCGATGTCCCTATTAATAATGGTGTAGATTTCTTCCCGACCCCCACGATCACCGAAACTGATAATGAATTTATCTGGCCTACCGTGCAAATAGGACCCTCAAATGTTGAAGGCAAACGTCGCGTTTATGTCTCTGCCCGTAATGCTGTGAGCCATACAATCGATGATCTTCCTTCAGAGAACACTGTTATTGCTTATGCTGATTTCAGTGGTTCAGATCTTGAGAATGGTATTCCTATGGACTGGAGCTACACAAGTATTCCTTTCCTGGATGAATGGAACACCACTCTCGATAGTTTCCGCCGCCCCAATCACGCACTTGTTTGTGATGATGCCGGCAGCATTTACTACATTGGATATCATAGTGCTTCCGATACCGCAGATGTGGTGATAAACGAAGATGATTTTGATGTATTCAAGCTTAGCAATTATGGCGAAGGTACATGGACTCGTACCACTTTTTCCGGTGCTATCCCTACCTGGAATCCTCCAGATTCTCTGGGTAGCAGCCTCGGATACTTCACTGATGATGAAAACAACAACATTCCCTACACCAATGAACAGCTAAACTGGCAAATTGCCAATTCAAGCCATTTGAACGCCACTATAGATACTGCTGGCAAAATCCACATCCCCGGATTGTGGTCAATAAACACCCACAAAGGCTCATACTATTTTGCTATGCAGTTTGTGAAAGAGTTCGTTTACGACACCATTAACAACACTGCTGAAGTAAAAGAAATCTATCCTAACAAGGACGATTACTTAGATGATTTCAATCAGGCTTTCACTCCTTGGGATCTCGAAGCACCTTTTGGTGTGGTTGATACCTTCTACGTCGACACCTCTGACGGCAGTAGTCATCCCGGTATGTTTGTAGACTGGAACTTCCCTTATTGGAACGAAGAATCTCATGACAATGGGATGATGTTCCATTGTGGCAATATGAAGATCACCGAAAAGAATGACCAAGAAATGCTGGCATTAGTATGGCAGAATTCACAGCGTGCCAGATGGTTTAATAAATACCAGTCACAAGAAGATGCACCTTTTGCCAATACCCCTGAAATCTACATTTCCGTATCACCTAATAATGGTGTTAACTGGAGTGAACCAATCGTGATCAACAACCAAGAAACTCCTCAGTTTGCCGGTCTTAAGCCCATGTGGGTTTATCCTGCAGATAAAGTGAAGTTCGTTGGCATGCAGGGAGATAACAAAATTGGTAAGATTGGCATCATGTTCTACGATGACAACACTTGGGGTTCAAACTCCCATTCTCCCACAGAATTCCCCAATGATGGCGGAAGAGTGATGTTCTCAGAAATACAGGTTGTATTCCCCTATTTTCCTCCTGTTGCAAACGAAGACCAAACTGTTACTCCTGTAACCAGACTCCTCAACCAAAACTATCCCAACCCCTTCAATCCTGAAACAACCATCAGTTTTGATATGCCCAAAACAGCCGATGCAAACCTTTCCGTTTACAACGTGAAGGGTCAGCTTGTTAAGACTCTTCTTAACGGTAGAGCTGATTTCGGCAGAAACAATCTGGTATGGAATGGTACCGACAACAGTGGTTCCAGTGTTAGCAGCGGTCTCTATTTCTATCGCCTGTCCACAGATGGTAAGGTAGAAACCCGCAAAATGATGCTGATGAAGTAATCAACTACTTTAGCAAAGAACCAAACATATATAGTGCCCCGGTCTTACCGGGGCACTTGTTTTTTTATCAGGTAATATGTTCAACCCCTTCTCCGGAACCGCAAGCGTCCCTTCTGCGTTATCTCCCTGTAGGGGCAGACCCCCGTGTCTGCCCTTATTGCAAGGTTTTGCTCTAAATATCCGGTGAAGGACAAACACGGGGGTTTGTCCCTACTTGCTTTCCACAGCGGAACCGCAGGGCATCTGACCATGAGCTCATCGGGCTTTTGCCCGTTCAACCCCCGATGAACCCCGCTTCGGATCAGGTGCGGAGGAGTAAGGAAGATGAAACAGGAGAGGCAATTACTATATGCCACAATCCAAATGGTGGGAAGGGATCATGCTAAATCGATTGATTAAGCAGGATAAGTCTATTGCTGCATTATCCCGGCAATAAGCTTGTAATGATGCTGATCGCGCTCGAAACACTCACCCACGCTACACAGCATAATCCCTTTTTTGTGCATGGGATATACTCCCGTGGGCAAGTTTTTGCAGAGCTCGATAAACTCAAAATCGGTAACCGGAAGTGGCTCATACAGTCTGTTCCGGTAGCTTAACTGGATCTGGATGCGCTTCTGAGATTCTCCTTGAGTGATTTGCACTTTAGCTTCCTCAGTCTGAATCAGCAGCAACGAATGGACTTGATTGAAACATAGCTTACTATAGAACTCACGGGGGATTTTACGGTTGGTGTCGTAGAATATATACTCTGTCTGATTAGGGGGATGGAGCTTTATCACATCGTCGATCGTTGCTCTACCTCTTTTTACCCAGGGGATTCGATTGCGGATTATGTAATTCTCAGTCTGGAAGTATGTGATTGCCTTGTCAATAAGCTCAAGCCTTACGATATCCAGCTTTTGCGCCATAGCACCATCATCCAGAACCAGTTCTCCGGCATCAATGGCGTAGTGGGCATCGGAATCGTTGGTTACCAGGCGCACCCATTTCCCATCCGTGGTATCTATCCCGGCAACGCAGTATTTGCCGTATTTCTTTGAAGTTGCCAGCAGGATGAGTTCTTTGGTCATAGGTGAATAATCTCTGCCTTGGGGAACAGGCTTTGTATCCGCTCTGCAATCAGGCGGCGATGGCATTTAGCTGCCGTGGGCTCTGAGCATAGCAGGCAGAATGGCTGTTGAACCGCTTTTATCTCTCGCTTAATGAACTTATCAATATCCCGATCCTGCAACAGCAATTCAAAAGCCTGCACATAGGCTTCCCAGTTAAGCTCTTTGTTGCGATACGAGGCTAATATCTCTGCAGAGGGGGCAAGATTGGGGAAATGCACGTATGCTATATTTGCAATGCGTTTAAGGAAAAAAGGTAGGTCGCTTGCTTTGGTAAAGCCCGCCAGTTGGCTGCGGTTGTTTAGCCTGATATCAAGCACGGTCTTGATTCCGCTTTGTTCCAGGGTGCCAAAAAAAGCCTCTGCATCCTTACCGCTGAAGCCGATGGTATAAATCTTCACTAATCCTCCGTTGCTTCCAGACGCCAGGCAATGGCTTCGTTGCGTTTAAGATATGCTTGGGTTAGTAGTTCTGTGGGATCAGTTTCGCCCTCGATGAGATCAAAGATGCTGCCTTCATCGCGTTTGGGAAAGTATTTATCCAGCAAGCGGGAATCAAGCTCTACCTGGGTTTGTAGCTTGCCATCCGCCAAGATATGAAGCAGATTGTAGCCTTGCAAGCTGAGTGCCCGCCCCACCATTATGGCGCGGTGGCAATCAAAGGGGTCTTTCTCAGCGCATAACAGCACGGGTTTCTTCCCCTGTACAAGATGCCTATCCAATGCTTTTACGCCTTCTCCAAAAGTGGGTGAAGCGGCAAACAGGCGGTAGTTTAGCCATCCGGCGGGGGTGTAGTATATCTGATCTGTTTGCCTGGCACCAAACCACAAGCCGAAAGCCTCATAGCCTATCTCATACTTACTGAGAAAGCGTTTTAGTTCGTCGCTGTTAAACTGGGGATAACGCTGAGAGTATGGAGTACTGCGAACATCCAGTACCACATCAACGTCATGCTGCTGTAGTAAGGCACGCAGTTGATCTGCTTCGTGGTTGGAGTGACCTATGCTATAGAGTGTATCCATTGTCCGTCCTTGTTTAGTGGGTTGGTTACAGGTGTTAGGTTACAGGTTACAGGTGTCAACATGTTTAGAGCAACACTAATTAAGTAAGAATCGTTGTCAACTATTTGTTCGTGGGGGTGGACGCCGTTCCGCCCAAAACCCCTCACTAAGTCTGGAGTCGATCCGGCTTAACAAATCTCTGATGTTATAGTTAACTGTCTCAGCCGGATGGACTACAGCGGCACTGGCTGTTAGATTGGCGGGAATAAATCCTGAGGACGGTTGTTTAGTGGACGCTGTAGTCCATTTAGCCGCATAGATAGTAACCAATTCAAATCCTCGAAGGCTAAATCGACTCCAGACTTGAGTTCAGACCAAAGCCGGATAAAGAGATTGACTGAAATACTTGTATATAGAAACTTGGAAAAGGAGTAGGAATGTAATTGTATGAAATACTCGGATGAATTGGTTTACCGCATTCTACAGGATAAGTTTGGCTTCAGCAGCTTTTTAACGGCTCAATACGAAGTTATCCGGCAAATCCTGGAGGGGCAGTCGTGTTTGGCGGTTATGCCTACCGGCAGCGGAAAGTCCCTGTGTTTCCAGCTTCCTGCGCTTATTTTTGATGGGCTGTCCTTAGTTGTATCTCCTATGATCTCGCTGATGAAGGATCAAGTGATGCAGATGCAAGCTCTGGGTATTGCCGCAGAAATGTTCAATAGCAGCATGACTTTCCCCGAACAAGAGGCAGTGATAAAAGCACTGGCAAAGAAAGAGGTGAAGCTGCTCTATGTAGCCCCGGAGACCTTACTGAAACAATCCTTTTTACAACGTTTGGATAGCCAACCGCCCAAGTTGATTGCGATAGATGAGGCGCATTGTATCTCTATGTGGGGACACGATTTCCGGCAGGAATACCGCCAACTGTCCAGGATTAGGGATCGGTATCCCGATGCGGTGTGCTTTGCCTTAACTGCCACGGCGATCCCTAAGGTGCGGGAAGATATCTGTTCCATCTTAGATATTCCCCAGGACAATCAGATTGTGGAGAGCTTCGATCGCACCAATCTACTGCTGATTGTGGAGCGAAAGCAGGATTCGTTTGCCAAGCAATTGAACTTCGTTAAAAGGCACCGCAACGAAAGCGGAATAATCTACTGCATGACTCGTAAACGTGTGGACGCCTTAACCGACAAACTGCAAGCAGAAGGTATGTTAGCCCTGCCCTATCATGCAGGATTAAGCGACTACGATCGGCATAAAAATCAAGAAGCCTTTATCAGCGATGAAGTCCAGATCATGGTAGCCACCATCGCTTTTGGGATGGGTATCAACAAATCCAATGTCCGCTACGTTATCCATGCTGATCTGCCTAAAAGTCTGGAGACCTACTATCAGGAGATAGGACGTGCGGGAAGGGACGGCTTGCCTGCTACTTGCCTGTTCTTCTATTCTGTGGGGGATGTTAAGATGCTCAAGAAGATCATCCTGAACAGTGAGGATCAGACACTAAACCGCACTACCAAGCATCATCTGGATGCCATGATAAACTATGCGGAAACTTACGGTTGCCGCAGAAAGCCCATCCTGAGCTGGTTTGGCGAACCTTATGAAACTACTAACTGCAAGATGTGTGATAACTGTCTGCGGGAAGAGGATGAGAGAGTGGATGCCACATTGCCGGCAAAGAAGTTCCTCTCCGCGGTATATCGCTGCAAGGAAGCTTACCCGGCAGAGCATATCATAAAAGTGTTGCGTGGTTCTTCCGCCAAAGAGGTTCTGGCTGCGGGGCATCAGGACTTAAGCGTTTATGGCATTGGGAAGGAATGGAGTGCGGTGCAGTGGCATAATCTGTATCAGGCATTAAAGCGGGAGCAAGCTATTGGCGAAGGGTTCCCCGCCTTCCGGCTGATGCTGAATGAGCGTAGTTGGGATATCTTGAAGGATAATGCAGGTTTCGAAATGCCTGTATCGATAGCTGCGATTCTTGCTGAACCTACAACCGGCGATTGCGATATGGAGCTGTTTGGCTTGCTTGCCGGTGTCCGGAGGCAGCTTGCCGAAGAGCGTAAGGTGCCGCCCTATATCATATTCTCTGATCGCACCCTACGGGAAATGGCGACTTTATTTCCACAGGATATCACTGCTATTGCTTCCATAAGCGGTGTAGGAGCCTATAAGTTGCAGGAATTTGCCTCTCACTTTCTAAGCGTGATAAAGAGCTACTGCGAGCCAAGAAACATAAAGCAGGTTAGGGTTACATCTGCTCAACAGACTACCACACAGCCCCCTACCGTAGGGGGAAAATCTGTGCTGGTGGCGCAGTATATCAAATCCGGGCACAGTCTGCAAGATGCAATGGTGCATTTTGGGGTGCATCTAAATACCATTATAGAGCACTTGCAGCGATATCTGGAAGCGGATGGTCAGCTTGATCCGCAGATCATCAGAAGCTTTTCCGCCCTGGATGAACAAGCTATCGGGATTATCCAAACGGCTTTTAATGAACTGGGGATGATTGCCCTTTCACCCGTGTACCGCGCTCTAAATGAAGAATTCAGTTATCTGGAACTTAAACTGGTGAGGCTGGAGATGCTTGCCAAAATCCGGCAACAGGAAAGTAATACTTAAGATGATCAGGTGATAGATACAAAGGCGTTTAGTCTTTGGCAGCAGATGCGCCGGCTAACCAGCCCGTGGATGCTGCCATCTGGATGTTAAAGCCTCCCGAGGGCAAGGCATAGTCCATAATCTCACCCGCAAAGAATAGACCGGGGCAGATGCGGGATTGCATAGTTTTGGCATTTATCTCTGCCAATGGAATGCCTCCTGCACTTGCCATGGCTGTGTTCAGGCTTTCCACGCGGGAGATGATGAAATGAGAGCGGGTAACTGCTGCGGAAAGCATCAGAATATCAGTTTCGGAAAGCCTTTTCATGGTTCTAAGTAGCTCTAAGCCTCCGTGTTCGAAGATTGTCTTTAGCAGCTTTTTGGGTAAGGGGATTTCGCATAAAGCGTTTAGGATGGCCATTTTGGGGTATTTTCTTTGGGCTTCGAAGAACCGTGCTTCTGCGTCCTCTAACCAATTTATGGTAACTTCCATGTTCCTGCTAAGCCTATGGCAATTATCCAGTATCAGGGGGCCAGAGAAGCCTTTATGTGTAACTAAGATGTCACCCTTGGCGGTGAAGCTTGTTCCTTTGCCTTCAAATGTAGCCTGGACATTAGGCATAGAGATACCGGCACAGTTGCTGAAGGTTGTGAAGTCTCTCAGATTTATGTTTCCCAAGTGCGGTCTAAAGGGAATGGCTTCGTGCCCCAGGGCTTTAACATATTCCAGAGCTTTACCATCTGAACCGGTAAGTGGGTAGCTGGCTCCGCCCGTAGTGATTATTAGCTTGTCACAGCTTAGCTTGCTGCCGTTTTCCATGCTTATAGCAAAGCCGGTTTCATTATGCTTTGCTAGCTCACAAACCTTGGCATGATACTTTAAGGTTACTCCGGCAGAAACAGCTTGCTTAACCATTGCATCCCGCACGTCCGAGGCTTTCATGGAGATTGGAAACATTTTACCATCCGGACGGGCGTAGCTTGGGCAGCCTGCATCCTCTAGCAGCTTGGCAAAGGCATCCTTATCAAAATTGTAATAAGCCGATTTAAGATAGTTTGCCGGTTTGCCTAATCTTGACAGAAACTCCAGGACAGGCAGGTTGTTGCTGAAGTTGCATTGACCGCTACCACTAAGCAGTAGCTTTATCCCGCATTCACGGTTACCCTCTAGAAGCAATACGTTGCCCTGCTTGGTTGCGAGTGCACTGCCAGCAGAGATAGATGCAGCCAAGCCTGCGGGACCACCCCCGATTACTATGATACTTGCATGCTTCATAGATGTCTCATTATTGCCAACATGCTAAAGCGAAACACCAGATGTATCACACCAGCCACTACTTCAGCATGGCTTTGGTAAAGATGTGCTTGGGAATGGGAACGTCAAACTCAATCTTATCTATAAAATACTCGGTTCCCTTACCGCTTTTTAGCTGATCTTTGAAAACTACCTTGTGTGGATACCAGCGTCCCTGCACATTACGGACATCAGAGGAGATCACTGTCTTCATCAGCTTCCCGCTTTTTGCATACCACTCCTCATACAGGCTTACGTTGCGAGCCTTATCCACATAAGCGATGCGTTTATAGTATGCCACATCCTTACGGTTGGCGATTAGGATCAGCACCCAACAGGGGCGGTTGTCATAAGTGGCTTCCTTCTTTATGGTGGCAGAGTAATCTTCGAAAAGCGTCCCTTCCTCCATGAAGTCCTCGTATGACATGTCGCTGCCCATAACGGATTGTTTTAGCATGTTTCCCGATATTTGGATGCTGCGGTCGGTGTTGGGGTCGAATATCCACAGATCGCTGCCAAGCTTAAGCATTTTGGTGCCTTTCTCGCGTGGGGGAGAGGTGTATTCGGAATAAAACTTATCATTACCCTGATTATAGTTTATGGAACCTATGGTGCGCGAAGCTCTCTGGCCGTGAACCACCATGCGGGTAGTGGAAACACCCGTGCTCGAAACCATGTTTTTATCGATTGCTTTCAGAATATCAACGGCGGATATTTTTTGCGCCTGCACTTTCAGGATTAACAGGAGTAGGATCACTATCATTATTTTCTTCATGCTTCAAGCTCCTTAAATAGCTGTGAGGTTTGGCGTTTATATATGGCTACGCCTGCCAGAGCAGCTCCAAACAAGGTGGATAGAACCCCCGGAAAGAAGCTTGCCCAGATAACTGATGGCGTTACAGAGGTGTAGATCAGGTTTTCGGATAATACTGTAGAATTACGGTTGTAGGCACTTACATCCATGCCGTGTGAGTTAAAATACAGGCTAATGGCTAAGCCCAAAGCCAAGCCGATACAAGAGCCCACAATGCCTATGACCAGAGCTTCGCTTAACAGGCAAAGGTAAACATGCTTCTTCTCCTCGCCAATAGCAAGGCGCACCCCAAATTCGCCATATCTGCGTATTCCGTTCATTAGCCCGGAATTCCATAACACAATTCCAAGGATTAGCACAAACACCGTTGCCATCCACCCCATTGAGGAGCTGAACACTCCCATAAGGTATGCGAGGTTGTTTTGCTCCATCATGGAAAGCATCTGGGGAGAGAATTCATCGTTCGGGTCTGTATAGCGGTTGTTGAAATCTGAAGCTATGCGTGCTGCCTCTTTGGCACTAAAATCACCACTCTTAAAGAAAGCCAGGATCTCACCGGCACCGCCTTCTAAATCCAGCAACCTGCGTATATCGCTTATATCTGCGATCACCGCCCCGTTATCCAGTGCCCCAATTCCAAAGCTAACCGTGCCAACCACCCGGAAGTTTTGCATGGTCATGGCACCATACACGCTGCCACCGATAAGAGTAACGGTATCTCCAAGTTGAATGCCAAGTTTCTGGCAGGCAGCGTGACTTATCAAGGCATCTCCCTGCACTTTGGGAATGCTGCCGCTAACCAATGCTTGTTTTAGGTGCAGCAGCTCCAGCTCTGTATCATTGGAGAGCAAATCCACGGCAAAACCTGCTACCTCGCCCTGTGCTCTTGTTTCTCCATTTGCATCCGGCACATCCAGAAGGGCACCGAAGTTTATACGCTGCACCCAGTCTAATTGCGGATATGTCCGTTCCCACACCTTAATATCGTCTTCGATGTCCTGTAATGCCAGATCATATGGCTTTTGGGAAAGCATTTCGGCATAAGCACGGCTTACTACCTTCATGTGTCCTGTGTCGAATCTGGCATTCTGGCGGATAAAGCTATTCTTGTAGCCTTCCATAAACGAGAGGGTAAACACCATGATAAGCACACCGGCACTTACTATGATAACCGGAAACAACCACCGGTGCCTGTCCCTGAAGATGCCTTTAATTATAAAGTTAAACATATCAATTCACTTTCCCACGCAGGGCATCGGTTGGTTTTAAGGAAGCAATCTTGCGGGTTGGCAGCCAGCTTACAAAGGCAGTTAAGCAGAAGACAATCAAGAGAGTCCCGAAGATAATCGGGAGGGGGTAACTGAAGTAAATCGGCTCACTGAAACCGGGCATGCCAAAGTCTTCGTAGCCCTTGGGAAGGCGATAGCCATAAACTGCAAAGTACCAGAACAAGGGGAAACCCAATACCGCACTGCCCACACTGGCAAAGCCCATATACAGCACTCCCTCGGTGGTAAATAACAGGGCTATCTTAGCTTTTGTCATCCCTAAAGCGGTAAGGGTTCCTATTTCCCGGCGGCGTTTGAACACTGCTAAAGCCTGAGAATCAAACACGGCTATCATCGCCAGAAAGAGCAAGAGACCATACATGATGAACTCCTGCCCGCGTTCGGTTTCCCTTATCTGGTATAGATCGGCGAAATACTCTTTAGGAGGAATATACCTGTATCCGGGAGCACTCAAGTTACTTAGTTTATCATCGCCAAGAATCAGGAAGCTTGCCATATCCGGCAGCCCTTTGATTTCCTGCAATGCGCTTAGATCTATCCATACAGTGCCAATATCCATCCCCGGCACCGGAATAGCCTCTATTTTCACGATCTCCAAATCCAAAGCATTAAAAGCCCCGGAACTGTCCTTAATCCTTATCGTGAACACATCACCCTTGCCAAGTCTGGAGCTTTTTGCCATAGCAGTGCCAATAATAGCCGGGATAGCAAAGGGATTATCCGACACCAGCTCTGCCGAGGGGAACTGAAGCAGCGTTTGCGAGATCGGGATGCCTTTTATCATTGCAGGCATCATTCTGCCATTGGGATATATCGTGGCAGGAGACAGCAGAATTGGCACAGCCTCTTTAGCCTCTATGGAACTCTTAATTCCTACGGGGATAGGCGCATAGCTGTTGTCCCAACTAAAAGCATCAAAGGGGTCATAGCTGCTAACCCGCAGCATTCCCTTACCATACTCCCAATCCTTTTGCTGCGTTTCGGTAATCTTAATCCAGCTATAATACATCGCCTGCATCCAGATCATCCCGATCAGGACAATGGTAAGGATCAGCACGTTCACCATGCTGCGCCAGCCGTTCCCAATTATGTTCTTAATTGCCAGACGCAAGATCATCGCTTGCTACCTCGCCATCGATTAGTTTTATCACTCTCCTAAGGTATTGTATCACTTTATCATCGTGGGTGGAGAAGATAAAGGACGTGCCAAATTCCTTGTTAAGGCTTTGCATGGTGGATAGGATATGCAGGGAGTTTTCTGTGTCCAGATTGGCGGTAGGCTCATCGGCAAGCACCAAAGCCGGCTTTTTCACCATAGCTCTGGCAATGGCAACCCGCTGGCATTGCCCTCCCGATAGCTGCGCCGGACGGCTTTTTATCTTATCCATCAAGCCAACCCAGGACAGCGCATCCAGCACCGCTTTGTGCCTGGCTTCGGCATTCATTTTCAGCAGCAGCAGAGGGAATTCCACATTCTCGTAAACCGTGTAAACCGGCAACAGATTATAGGTCTGAAAGATAAACCCAATATGCCGGGAACGTAATTCGCTGGATTCCTTCTGACTGAGGTGCTGAATTGCATGCCCCAATACCTCCACTTCACCCTGCGTGGGGGTATCCAGCGAGCCCAGGATGTTTAACAAAGTGGTTTTTCCGCTGCCGCTGGGTCCTACAATACCGGTAAACTCACCTTTTATGAATTCCAGATTCACGTTCTTAAGCGCCAGGAAATCACCTTCGCCGGTGGGGAAGGCTTTACTCATGTTGCTTGTCCGTGCTAGCAATGTCGTATTCTTATCAGGCATATCTAATGCTCCTGCATGGTAATATACATATTATGGGTTATAGCTTATGGTCAGGTTTACCGCGGGGCTGTTGCTAATCTGTGCAGGCATTCCAGAATCCACACTAAGGCTAAGCTCAATACTAAACAAATCGTAGGTTCTGCGCCACAGCAGATTTGCTATGCCAAAGCTCTCGTCCCAGTTCCAGGTGCTTATCAGCATCACGGAATCCAGCAAGCCCAAGGGGTAAACCCCCATCAGGGCGGTAACCTGATTCACCTTGTCTGGTTTGCTAAAAGTGCTCATGTTTTCGCAGGTTAGTACCACCCCATTTCCTATGCCCACGGTGTAATCCAAGCCAATGGTTGTAGAGAGCCGGTTGTCTTGGCTGCCGCTATCCATAAGGCTCCCTGATGCTTCCACCCAGGCTCCCGCGAAAGTATCCAGCCGATGATCAAATCCGGCACGATACTCCCTTCCCAAGTCCAACTCTCTGCTGTGGAAGCTAAGAGCACTTTCCCCAAGAGGATTGGGGAACTGGTATCGTCCTCCCCACTCAGGTGAATCTGCTTTACTTGGCAACACTTCATTTCCCTTCAAATCCTCATCTGCCAGCATACCCCACAGCCATAAATTGCTGTTGTTATCAAAGTAATGCCGTGCCAACAGAGCTTTAGCTCCTCTGGTTTGCTCCAGCTTATCCAAAGGTTTCAGCGTGTCGAACCATTGCAGTGGTCTAAGGATTTGAGCACTGCCGAAGTTAATCCGCTGCAACCCGATTCTCAGCTCGCTTTGGGGGGTGTCGCACCTGAATAGATAACGGTAAACATCGGTTTTTATCTCCATATCCTGCTTATCCCATTGGGATGAAAGCCGGTTTTGCATGCTTAGCTCCATCCCCAGGCTAAGGCGTTCTGAGATAGGATGTTTTACCGTGATATCCGGTTGCCAAAGAAATTCCAGACTCGCATCCGGAAGCGCTTCATCCCCGAAAGTAGTAACGCTAAGGTTAAACTGGTTACGGGTGCTGATACTACTACCCTGTAAGGGGACAGTAATCACCAAGCTAACCATAAGCAGTGCGAGCATAAAACTCAGCTTACAAAGCCGTGGGCTTCTTTGTGTCTGCAATCCTAAGTCCTGAACTATAAAAGGTATCATTAGGCAATAGCTTTTTATTCCCGCAGATATGTCAAGCGAAACATCGATTTGTATAGCATTGAAAGCTACATCGACACCAGACTTGTGGTAGCTCAATGTGATAAAGTGTTTGTTGCAGAGGCAGAGAAATAATCCCGCAGGGATGGCAGATTACATCGGGGTGGAGTGATAGCGCAACCGCGGGTGGGCAGCCAACATAGAGCAATCCCCTCGGGGGTGACAGATGTAGCTATTTTTGTGTCGCCTGCAAGGGGCTTATTCGTTGCCAACACTTAACCTGGGGCTCACCCCCCAGGCTATGATCTATCGCCATTTCATGGCTCGTAGGGGCGGACGCCGTTCCGCCCACCTCACTGGTTCACACCACAGGCTGTTACATGTTATCAATCCCAGGCTTCAGGTGAGAGTTAAATGCTTGGTTATGCGCGAGGGTTGTGCGTTCGCATGTGTGATGCACAGTTGTAAAACTCAAAATATGTCGCGCTTGGATTGAGAGACATGCGAAGTAATTGTGCGACATATTTTAAGCCAAACTACTAATCACAGTTCATTAATCAAGAATCCCCGCTCAGGCCATAGCTCCCTTACTATACCGCCGCGTGAATCCCTCGTAAACCCCTCGTGATTCCGAGGTGGGACGAGGGATTCACGAGGGAATCGCCTGCAGATGACGATGGATTGGTTTAGGGGGTAAAGCAGGTAGAATGTTGCAGGTTACAGGTTACAGGGAGGTGATGAAGTGTCTTTTATACTTGACGATTATTGCCGGTAATCCTATACAGCACAAACGTAGATATTGCGAGGTGAAGCATGCGAGTAGCACAAGTATTGTCACACATAGAGACCTTTGCCCCCTTGGGTTTAGCCCTTAGCTGGGACAACGTGGGGCTGTTGATTGGGGGTAGAGATTGGGAGGTTAGCAAGGCGTTTATCTGTCTGGATGTAACCCCCATGGCGGTGGAGCAGGCTATATCGGCAAACTGCAATATCATCATCAGCCACCACCCGCTTATCTTCCGCCCTGTGAAGGGTATCACCAATCCGCTATATATCCGGCTTATCCAGCATCAGATTGCGGTTATCTGCCTGCACACCAATCTGGATGTGGCGAAGCTGAGTGTGAACCATGTCCTGGCTAAAAAGCTTGGTTTGGAGGTGCTTTCCCCTCTCAGCGAAGAAAGCGGTGCCACCAGCCATCGTATAACGGTGTATTGCCCTGCTGAAGTGGCAGAACGGATCAGTGAGGCTGCATGGACAGCCGGCGCGGGGGAGATTGGCAATTATGACCGCTGTGGCACAAGGCATGAAGTAACGGGCTATTTCCATGCCGGAAAGGGCAGCAAGCCGTACCGGGAAAACGCTGAAGGGATTAAAGAGCTGGCGTTGGAATTCATCTGCGATTCCTTATATCTCACTGGGGTGCTATCCGCTATCCGTAAAGCTCACCCTTATGAAACCCCTTTGATTCTCCACCACCCGCTTGAGAGCCACAATCTCGCTTATGGCTTGGGTTTGGTGTGTAAATACCCTAGGGATTATACTCTTGCAGAAATAGCAGATATAGTAAGAACCAAGCTATCATGCCCCCAAGTGAAACTGTGGCTGGCTGGTAAAAAGAGGGACGATACTATAGAACATATAGCCATCTGCGGAGGTTCCGGAGGTGCGCTGCTGAGTGCTGCCGAAGCCAAGGCACAGCTATTTATCAGCGGGGATATCTCGTATCACAGCTTTCTGGATAGCCACATTCCGATCATCGATGCAGGGCACTTTTACACGGAGTATCCGGTGCTGGATTTCCTAGCAGAGCAGCTAGCCGTTATTGAACTGACTTGCCTGGTGATGCCAAGCGAGCAGCATGATTACACCGTAAACATGCAGTTAGGATAATCTCCACATATAATTTGCGAAATTTAACTTGACAATGCAAAGATAAATCAGAATATTGAATCATAGCCGTTTGGGATGTCTGACACTGTAGGTGTGTATCATGAAGAACGACAGGCAACCCTTTTGGCAGTGGGATGTTAGGAGATAATATGCGTATCTGCATGGATGCATTGTTAAAGCTAAAATCACCGTGCAGGATGGTAGTGTCTATTTCTCCATACGCACTTTTACAAGCGGAAAACAAGCATATTGCCTCTGATAACAATGCTACATCCCTCCCCATATTTATGCCAGATTTATTAGGAGACTAAATGAAGAAACAACTCTTGTTTGTATTGTTCCTGCTGCCGTTATTGGGCTTGTTTGGTGGGACAGTTAGCCTGGAAAGAGCTGAAAACATTGGCAGGGAGTTGTTTTCCTACCTATCGGGTTCCGATGCCGGGATACTCACAATAGAGCCTTACCGGGATTCCGCAAGTAATAGGGTGGATTTGTATATCCTCCGTTTTGAGCCAAGGGGTTTTGTGCTGCTTGCGGCGGAGGAGCAATCCTCCCCCGTGTTGGCATATTCGTTGGAAGCAGATTTCCCCACCCAAGCGATGCCCCCGCATGTGAAATGGTTTTTAAGCCAATACCCCCGCTGTATGGATGAGCTACGCAATCACCCGGAATGGACGGTTGATCCCCAATGGGCAGCACTTAGCCGACGGGAGTTATCTGAATACCAGATAACCCGCGATGTGGCACCTTTACTAAGCACTACCTGGGATCAGGACTGGCCTTATAACTCCATGTGCCCGGCTGACGTAGATGGTCCCGGAGGCAGAGTCTATGCCGGATGCGTTGCTACAGCCATGGGGCAGATCATGAAGAAGTGGAACCATCCTACTACAGGAAGCGGAACTCATACCTACACTGCTCCGGGTTATGGCTCGCAAACAGCCAATTTCGGCAACACCACATACAACTGGGCTAATATGCCTAACGATATCACGAGTACTAATCCAAGCATATCAACACTTATTTACCATTGCAGCGTAGCGGTGGATACGCAGTATGGATCAGAAGCAAGCGGTGCATTATCGGAAGACGTGCGGGATGCTATGGTAAGCCATTTCAGGTATCATAGCAATGCGGTATTCAGAACTGCATCATCATACACGAGCACGGCTTGGGCAAATCTGCTGCGGGGAGATCTTGATGTGGGACGCCCGGTTTATTACGGCGGAACCAATGGCAGCGCAGGACATTCCTTTGTGATGGATGGATATCAGGGGACGAACTATTTCCACATGAACTGGGGCTGGAGCGGGTCTTACAACGGCTATTATTTCCTTAACAATCTAAACCCAAACTCCTATAACTTCAATCTGTATCAATCTGCGGTAACAAACATATACCCAAGCGGGATTCCTGCACCCACCCCGCCCACAAATGTGGTGGCAGAAGAGGTGAATAATAATGTCCTCCTAAGCTGGGAAACCAATGATCCTTTCTCGCGGGTGTGGAGGCTTACCGCAGGAATGGAGATGGAAGAAGGAACCTGGACAAGGCTTACTCCCGGGACAACATCCGCAACAGACTTTACCGATAACGGATGGGCTACTCTGGCGGATGGAACTTATGTTTGGGCAGTGAGATCGGTGAATTCTGCCGGAACACAATCCTTTCCCACCTTCTCAAACCCCCTTACCAAGATAACCATACCTGAAACCCAAACCTTGGGCTTGGCAGCCGGGTGGAACCTTGTTTCTCTTAATGTATCGCCAAATAACCACTTGATTACTTCTCTGATCTCTGGTATCGCTTCCCTTGTGGAACAGATAAAGGGAACAGAGGGGGTGTATATTCCCGATAATCCATATTCTACCCTTACTGCACTTACCGATGGCAAAGCATACTTTATTAAGATGAGCACTGCTGCTGTCTGGAGCGTTACCGGAGCCCCTATTGCGGCAAACACGCCTCTGCTTCTGCAAGATGGGTGGAATCTGGCTGCGTATTTGCCCCAGAATTCACTGCCTACAGATACGGCAGTGCAGAACATAGCAAACTGGTTGGTTCAGGTAAAAGGGACAGATGGAGTCTATGTGCCTGCTAACCCCTATTCCACGCTGACCAGTATGTCCCCCGGAAAGGGATATTGGATAAAGCTTAACGGCACACATAACCTGGTGTATCCGGCAGGCAGAGCAAAGGATATTACCTATGATATTAGCCAGGAAGCCAAGCGCTTTGTTGTGCTTAACAATTTGGGTGTAAAACAGCTTTCTGCCACCATGACCGTGCTTGCCAAATGCCGGGAAGCCTCTGCCGGCGGTATCCTGCTTGCCAGAGTGCAGGGAGAGCTGCGAGGTGCAGAGCTGATTACTGCCCCCGAAGGGATTCCTGCTGCATTAATCCAAGTTTACACAGAGACAGCCGGGGAGGAGATAAGCTTCAGCATCCTGAAGCCGGATAGATCAGAACTCCCCATAGAGACCACGCTTAGCAGCCTGCCTCAGGAAAGCATCGGCATATACCCGAACTTCCTTGTGCTGGAGCTAGAAGCAAGCGGAGAGGATTACATCCCAACTCTCACCAAGCTGATAGGTTGCTATCCCAATCCTTTCAATCCCAGCACCACGATATCTTTCACCGTGGCACAGGATAATAGCCAGGTAACCCTGGAAATCTATAACGTCAGGGGGCAGAGAGTAACTACCCTGTTAAACAAGAAACTAACAAAAGGGAATCACAGCATTGTCTGGAATGGTGAGGATGAATATAACCACAGCGTGGCTTCAGGGCTCTATTTCATTAAGATGAACTGCGATACCTACCACAGCAGCCTAAAGGTGTTGCTTGCAAAATAGGAGGCTAAATGAAAAAGTTTATTATCCTTATCCTGGTACTATGTCCTTTACTTGGGCTATTTGCCAGAACCGTACCTCCCGAAGAAGCTAACGCCATCGGGAAAGAATTATTTGCTTACTTGTCCGGCTCAAGTATCGCTACATCGGATATTGATGCCTATCGAAGCTCAGAAAACCAACCGGCAGATTTCTATATCATGCGCTTTGAGCCAAAAGGCTTTCTGATCCTTGCTGCGGAGGATCAATCCTCACCTGTGCTGGCGTATTCTTTGGAATCTAGTTTTCCCAGAGAGCTAATGCCTGCTCATGTGAAATGGTATTTAGACCAATACTCACGCAGTATGGCGGAGATACGTACTCACTCTGAATGGGCTGTAGATCCGGCATGGGCAGCATTAAGCCGGCATGAGTTTTCTGCTTACCAAATAACCCGGGATGTGGCACCTTTACTAAGCACAAATTGGAATCAAAACTGGCCTTATAACTCAATGTGCCCTGCTGATAGTGAGGGTCCTGGAGGCAGAGTGTATGCCGGATGTGTGGCAACAGCGATGGGTCAGGTGATGAAGAAATGGAATTATCCTCCCACCGGCAATGGCTCACACACTTACTATGCTTCGGGATACGGCAATCAATCAGCCAATTTCGGTAATACCACATACAATTGGGCAAGTATGCCAAACAGTATCACAAGTGTTAATACTAGCATATCCACGCTGCTTTATCATTGCGGAGTATCTGTTGATATGATGTATGCCCCTGATGGTAGTGGTGCTTATTCATCTGATGTCCGGAACTCTCTGGTAAATTACTTCCGCTATAATACAGAAGCTCAGTATAAAACAGCTTCATCTTACACTGCCACAGCCTGGGCAACAATGATACGTGGAGATTTGGATTTAGGTCGTCCTGTATATTATTGCGGACAAGGTGAAGACAGCGGTCATGCTTTTGTGTTAGATGGATATCAGAGTACTAATTACTTCCATTTCAATTGGGGATGGGGAAGCTATTACAATGGCTATTTCTATTTATCCAACCTTAACCCCGGTGATTACACTTTTAACGAGAACCAGGCTGCAGTCTTTTATGTCCGCCCATTAAGCACTGAACCCCTAAATCCCCCTGTGAATGCCGTTGCAGCGGTAGCCGGAAATAATGTAAACCTTACCTGGCAAGCACCTGGGGGAGCAGAAAATTGGCTCCATTACGACTCGGGCGAGAACATCGACAGTATTGGTAACGGGGGAGTTGCTGACTTTGACATAGCTGCTCGTTTTCCCGCAAGTAGTCTTACTGGATATGCCGGTATGTATCTAAACACAATAAAGGTATGGCCTGCCGAAGTAGGAAGCTATTCAATCCGGGTATGGACAGGCGGTTCTTCTACTACGCCGGGAACCATGGTGGTTGACCAAGCTTTCACGCCAGTGGTAGGTAGTTGGAATACAGTGTCATTATCCACTCCAGTTCTGATAAGTGGAACACAGGAACTCTGGTTTGGAATGCGCTGTAATGTCCAAACGGGATATCCCGCTGGTTGTGATGCAGGCCCTGCCATAAACGGCTTCGGAAACATGATTTATTGGTCTGGGGATTGGACCACTCTATATGCATTGTCTGCGGCTTTGAATTGCAATTGGAATATCCAAGGTTTTGTGGGTAGTGCTGCCCCTAGCTTTGCACCAGCTTTAACACTACTAAAATACAAACCACCTTGCCCCATTATTGATGTAGAAAACAGTGTGAGTGTAGGTAGCTTATCCCAAGCCAGAAAATCAGTAACTAAAACAGCTAAGTATATGGAGCCCAATCGTTCCTTAACCGGATATAAAGTTTGGCGCTTGCTACAAGGGCAGGAAAGCAACGAGGCATCCTGGACAAGTTTAACTCCCAATAGTGTTACCGCAACATCCCTTACAGATACAGGCTGGACTTCTGTTCCAAACGGTACATATAAATGGGCGGTTAAGGCAGAATACACAGGTAGCTTGCTTTCCGTTCCAGTATTATCCAATGCAATAATTAAGGGTAGCCCAACCGGTTCTATTGCCGGTATTGTCCGCAATGCTCAAAACCAACCCATCATGGGGGCTACGGTTACATGTGGAACAATTTCCGGCACTACAAATGCTTCTGGAGCATATTCTATAGCTGTTCCGGGAGGAACATATTCTGTTACCGCTAGCCATGTAAGCTATATCTCATCTACGCAAACCGGAGTAGTG
Organism: uncultured Candidatus Cloacimonas sp.; assembly: GCA_964430595.1. GTDB lineage: Bacteria > Cloacimonadota > Cloacimonadia > Cloacimonadales > Cloacimonadaceae > Cloacimonas. Next base: position 6,195 of record CAYSGM010000019.1, on the reverse strand, counting down.
GTTACTTTCAACCAAACCACCACCCTGAATTTCGTGTTAACTCCATCCTCAAACCAGCTTCAAGATGGATTTGAAACCTACCCCGATTTCTCGCTTACCTTTGCTCCGTGGACACTGGTGGATGTTGATCTCAGTGCTACTTATGGATTTACTGGTATCACCTTCCCCAATTCCGGTTCTGCTATGGCATACATAATCTTTAATCCCAGTGCCACAACACCTGCCGTTGAAGCACCTGTACATACTGGAAGCAAGATGGCTGCCAGCTTTGCATCCACTGTCCCTCCCAATAATGACTGGTTAATCACTCCTATGGTTACGGGTGCTACACAGTTAAAATTCTGGGCAAAATCCTATACTGCTGCATATGGTCTAGAGCGCTTTAAGGTAGGGGTTTCCACCACCGGAACAGCTCCTGCAAGTTTCACAATCATAAGTGGAGCGAACTACATATCCGCACCAGTAGATTGGACTGAATACACCTATGATCTTTCCAGTTATAGCTCTACTTCGATAAGAATCGGCATCCAATGCTTATCTTACGATGCCTTTATCTTCTTTGTGGATGATGTAACCATTAGCGGAGGTGGCACCGGTCCTCAAGATCCTTTTGGCACCCCAACTGTTCTACCCACGAGCATGACAGTAGTGGCGGGGGTTACGATCGGGGGTGTGCAGGCTTCAGATGGTGATGTGTTGGCTGCGTATGTAAATGTAGGTGGAGCTCCGCAGCTACGAGGAAAGCAAACGATTCAGGTGGTTAGTGGCGTGGCTGGTTGCATGCTTCAGGTTTACACCGAAACCAACGGTGAAACAATCAGCTTCAAAGTGTGGGATGCCTCAACCAATGAAGTTATCTCCTCGCCTACCACATTAGCTTCCATAGTTAATGGTACGGTTGGCAGTGTGGGAAACCTGTTCATGGTTGATGCCTCTGCCACTGTTACTCAAAGCATAGCGCTGGCAGGTGGCTGGAATCTGGTTTCTCTAAATGTATCGCCTACTAATCATACTATAGCTTCGCTCTTTGCTTCTATAGCTGCCAACGTACAACAGATTAAGGGTACTGATGGTGTGTATATACCTGATAATCCTTACTCTACTCTTACTTCGCTAACCGATGGCAAGGCTTATAATATTAAGCTGAATACTGCTGCAAACTGGAGTGTTACCGGAATCCCGATTTCAGCATCTACACCTATCCCCTTGCTGGATGGCTGGAACATGGTGGCATATCTGCCCCAAAGTGCTTTGCCGGTTGCTACAGCAATCCATAGCATCGCCTCCTGGCTGGCTCAGGTGAAGGGCACAGATGGGGTTTACATTCCTGATAATCCCTATTCCACCCTAACCACGATGGCTCCCAACAAGGGCTATTGGATCAAGCTTACCGGTGCACATAACTTAGTGTATCCTGCAGGCAGAGCTTCGAGTATTAGCTATGACACAAATCAGGATGCCAAGCGCATTGATATGCTTGGCAACCTGGGTGTAACACAGCTTCCTGCCAGCATGACAGTGCTTGCCAAATGCCAGGAAGCCGCTGCCGGCGATATCCTGCTTGCCAGAGTGCAGGGAGAGCTGCGCGGAGCAGAGCTGATTACAGCCCCTGAAGGGATTCTTGCTGCGTTAATCCAGATTTATACAGAGACATCAGGGGAAGAGATTGCCTTCAGCATCCTGAAGCCGGATAGATCAGAACTCCCCATAGAGACCACCCTTATTAGTTTACCTCAGGAAAGCATCGGCATTTATCCGAACTTCCTGGTGCTAGAGCTAAAAGCAAGCGGAGAGGATTATATCCCAACCCCCACAAAGCTGATAGGCTGTTACCCCAATCCCTTCAATCCCAGCACCACGATATCCTTCAGTGTGGCAAGTGATAACAGCCCCGTAACTATAGAAATCTATAACTTGAAAGGGCAGAAGATCTCTACCCTGATAAATACCAACCTGAATAAAGGAAATCACAGCATCGTATGGAACGGTAAAGATGAGAACAACCACAAC
>CAYSGM010000019.1:0-4175 GCA_964430595.1 uncultured Candidatus Cloacimonas sp. | reverse complement strand
TCTTTATCAAGATGAATGCAGATGGTTACCACAAAACTATCAAGGCTTTGCTCTCAAAATAGGGCTTTTGCAACTTAACAGATGATGTTTATGTTAATAACTTGCAAACTAAGTGTTTACGCAGCTCTTCCCTGCTGCCATTACGGTAGCGTTACGGACTCATTACGGATTTCATCCGTAATGAGAGGGGTATGATAGCGCAATGCTTGCAAGGAAGAACTATGAAAAGATGCACCAAAAAAACACTATTAACCCTCTACGAGACAATGCACCCGGAGGGGGATAACATGGAGGAATCATGTCTAACAAAGCATTGACCCTTGTGATACTGCTGAGCATGCTTGTTTGCTTGGCTTATGCTGAAATGCAAAAAACGGGGATAATCCCCACAGCCCTCGAACTCCCTCCCGGGGAAGCGATAGCTCGCCAAAGAACGGCTCCTGCATACACGTTTTCCAGAACACCGGTATCGCTGTTAACTTCTTACAACGATTACATGATCGGCAGTTACAACGGCTTACCGCTGCGTGTGATACCCGAATCGGCAGGTGGTGGATATTTCATGACTTATCATGGGCAGACCACCGCTACCGGGCAACGGCGGGTTTATTATGCTTATCTTAGCTCCGCCGGAAACGTGAATAACAACAACACGATAACCTTAACGAATGTCAGGGAAGGATTCCCAACGGTGGCGGTTGATCCCGTCAGCGGAAAACCAATGTACGCATGGCATGCAAATGCCGATACCGATGCACAGCTTGAAGTCCGCTTTGTATCAGATGCGTTTATTTCTCAAATTGATGGCTTGTGGAATGAAATCCAAACCATAGTTGATAATCCCTGGGTTGTCGGCTCTACCACAGATAACGAATTTATCTGGCCCACAGCAGTTATCGGTCCATCTCCTATAAACGGGAAACGTAGAATATTTGTGGTTTCTCGTAATGCTGTATCTCATACTGTTAATGATCTTCCTTCTGAGAATGCCGTTATCGCTTACGCAGATTTTAGTGGATCGGATATCGAAAACGGTAATGCTTTGTCGTGGAGTCGCACCACTATTCCAGTCTTGAACCAATGGAATAGTGATACTACTACCTTTCGCCGCCCCAATTGCAATCTCGCCTGCGATAGTGCCGGTAATTTGTATTACATTGGTTATCACAGTGCATCAGACATAAATGATGTGCACATTGACGAACCGGATGTTGATGTATTCAAATGCACTGCTTATGGCTCAGGCACTTGGACACGCATGATCTTTTCCAGTGATATTCCTACCTGGAATCCACCAGCGACTCCGGGGGGAACAGGCTATTTTGTGAACGATGATACAAGCCTTCCCTATACTAATGCTCAGTTAAACTGGCAAATTTCGAATTCTTCGCACACCAATGCTACCATGGACAACGAAGGCAAGATTCATGTTCCGGGGCTGTGGGCGATCAACACTTTCACCGGTTCATACTATTACGGCATGCAATTTGTGAAAGAGCTTGTGTTTGATACGGTTGCTGGTACCATGAGCATTAAGGAAGTATATCCCCAGAAAGACAGCTCGGATAATTATAACCAAGCCTTTACTCCCTGGGATACTGAAGCCCCGTGGGGTGTAGTGGATGAATACGCAGATGATGGAGCTGGTGGATTATTCCCCACTATGGTGGGAGACTGGAACTTCCCATACTGGAATAACGAATCTCATGATAATGCCATGATGTTCCATTGCGGGAATACGAAGATAACCGAAAGCAATTCTGAAGGTATGATGGCGATTGTCTGGCAGAATTCGCAGCGTGCCAGATTGTATAACGCCAACCAAATTGCTGATTACGCAGCCTATGCCAATACCCCTGAAATATTCATTTCCGTTTCTTCAGATAACGGAGTTACCTGGAGTGAACCTATCATCATCAACAATCAGGAAACCCCTCAATTCTCCGGGATAAAGCCAATGTGGGTGTATCCGGCTGACAAGATCAAGTATATTGGAATGCAGGGAATGCACAAGATTGGTAAGCTTGGCTTGATGTTTTATGATGATAATACTTGGGGCTCAAACTCACATTCTCCCACTGAATTCCCCAATGACGGTGGGAGAGTGATGTTCACCGAGATTCAGATAGAATTTCCCGGTGGCGTTTATCCTCCTGTAGATCCTTTTGGTGAAGCTGTGGTGCTAAGCGGTAGCATGAGCCTGATGTCCGGCGTTATGATCGATGGCGCAATGGCATCGAATGGCGATGTTGTTGCCGCTTTCGTAAACGTAGGGGGAAACCCCCAGCTGCGTGGAAAGGGAACGGTGGCGATAAACAACGGGACTGCTGCCTGCCTGATTCAGATATTCACAGAATCTAATGGTGAAAATGTATTCTTTAAGGTTTGGGATGAAAGTACAGATGAGGTTTTGAATATCAGCGAAACCCTTAGTAGCCAAGTTAACGGTATTGTGGGTGAGTGGCCTAATAACCTCTTCTGGCTACATGCAAATAATGCCCTGCAACAGAGCATAAGCCTATCGACAGGGTGGAACTTAGTATCGCTTAATGTACATCCCATAGATATGCAAATCACTTCCATCTTTAGTGATATTATGTCCTACGTGCAGTCCGTCAAATCTACGGAAGGGATATTTATCCCCGATAATCCCTTCAACACTTTAACAAACCTAACAGATGGTAAGGGATATTATGTTAAAGTAAGTCAGCCATGCACCTTAACTGTAACTGGTGCAGCAATAAATGTCAGTACACCCATTGTGTTAACAGCGGGTTGGAATTTAGCTGCTTTCACCCCACAATCACCTATGGCAGTTATTGCAGCGATGAATTCCCTGGCTGGTAACCTGGTTCAGGTGAAGGGGACGGAAGGAATATATATCCCCGAAAATCCCTTTAACACCTTAACAACACTTAGCCCCGGTCGTGCTTATTGGATCAAGGTATCTGTTGGTGCTTCTTTAGTTTATCCCTCCACAGGAAGGGGTGAGGCACAGGCTTTGCTTCCATCTTGCGAGATTTGGGGAGCTCCTGTGATAAAGCCTAATAGCCAGGTTATACTTGCTTCTCTGGACGAGCATGCACATGCAGGAGATATCTTAGCAGCGTTTGTTAACAACGAACTACGTGGTTTAGCTACAGTGATGGATGTAGAAGGTGTCACAGGTGCATTGCTGCAAGTGTTTACCGATGAATCTGGTGAGCAGGTTCAATTTAAGCTCTTCAGCCCTGTAAGCAATATTGTAACTACCCTTAACCCCAATCTTAACACCGCCCCCGGAGAAACGCTTGGGGATTATCAAAGCGGCGAGTTTCTTAGCTTCAAATCAGACCAAACGGAAACTCCTGAGTTGGTTACGAGCTTATTGTCTGCCTATCCTAATCCATTCAAGGAAGGTACCTCCATTGCTTTAAACATAGCCAAAGATGTCCCAAGCATTATAGTTGATGTTTACAATGTTCGCGGTCAGAAAGTAAAAACACTGTTCCACGGAAAGCTTCAACCTGGTGCTCAGAATCTTTGGTGGAATGGCATGGACGACAATGGTAAGCATGTCTCCTCGGGTATCTATTTCCTCAGGATGGCAAATGGCAACTCTGCTCAAAGTATCAAACTTATGATAGTAAAATAGGAGGGAAGGACATGAAATTGAGATACCTCATTTTTAGCGTACTACTGCTACTTTGTAGTACGATCTTCGCAATTGATCCCTGGGGAGAACCGGCTACTTTAACCGGTAGCATGTCTGTTATGTCGCAGGTGAGTATAAACTCCATTCCTGCTGTAAACGGTGACGTAGTAGCTGCTTTTGTAACTGTAGGTGGGGTTCCCCAGCTTAGAGGGAAGGAAAGTGTTCTGGTTTTAGGTGGTATCGCTGGATGTTTGCTACAAGTTTTCACTGAGAATAATGGTGAAACAATAAGCTTCAAAGTGTGGGATGAGAGTGCTCAGCAAGTGTGTGATGTAACCCAAACGTTGCTATCCATTGTTAACGGGAGTATTGGCGACTATCCAAGCAATCTTTACCAGATTAATGGGATAGCAACAATGCAAACCGTGGCTACACCAACCTTCTTACCCGCTGCCGGAACATACCAAACCGCTCAAAATGTAACTCTTGCTTGCAGTACAGCAGGGGCACAGATTCGCTATACAACCAATGGAGCAGAGCC
>CAYSGM010000018.1:10236-32332 GCA_964430595.1 uncultured Candidatus Cloacimonas sp. | reverse complement strand
GGTGAACACTTCCTCGGCACGCTTTGCCAGGGAAATTATCTGGATATCGGGATGTGCGGACTGCGCGAGGGCTTCCACGCTGGCGGAGAGTTGCCCCTTACCGCCGTCGATGATGATAAGGTCTGGCTTCATGTCCGGCTCTTTATCCACTTCCAGTAGAAAGCGGGAAAGCGTCTCCTGCATGGCAGCAAAGTCGTTTTGGGTATCTATACTGCGGATAATGAAGTGGCGGTAAAACATCTTCTTAGGCTTGCCATTTTCGAAATATACGGCAGAGGAAACGGTGTCCGTTCCTTGAATGGTAGAAATATCCATACAGACCAACTTGCGGGGTAAGCGGTGCATGCCAAGCGCGTCCTTTAGCTCCTGGATGGGGAAGATGGTACGGTTAGCCTTGCGCAGGTGCGCCAGCTTGCTTTCCTCCACCAGGTGGAAGGCGTTGCGCTTTGCCATGGTGATGAGTTTGGTTTTCTCACCACGTTGGGGTAATTGCAGGCGGTTATGCAGCCATTCGTTCAGCTTAGCATACTCGGCAGGCTCGAAAGGAAGCAGTATCTCCTCCGGTAGTTCTTCTTTATCTGCGTAATAAAGCTGTAGAAAGGAGCTTAAGATGTTTTCCCGATTCTCGTATTCTAGGTTGGTTAAGGGGTAGTTCTCCTGGTTTATGATCGTGCCCTCTTTCATCTTCAGAATCAGGCAGATAGCCTGGCGGTCTTCCTGATAGAAGCCAACGATGTCTATATTGCGGTTATCGTTGTAAAACACGGATTGCCGTTTCTGGATGCGCTCGATGGCAATAATGCGGTCACGTATTTTAGCAGCGTCCTCGAAGCGGAGCATGGTGGAGGCAAGCTGCATTTCAGTGCGGAACTCCTCCAGGATTTCCTGGTATTTTCCGCCGAAGAAGCGGACTAAGCGGTTAACAATTAAAGCGTAGTCGCTTTGGGTGATGTAGCCGACACAGGGTGCAGGGCATTTGCCAAGCTGGTAGTTTATACAAGGCTGTTTGTATTTAATACGGGGGATGGTGCGGTTGCAGGTGCGGATGGGGAATATCCACTCAAAGCCGCGCAAGGTTCTGCGCAAGGCTATTACATCTGTGTAGGGTCCAAAGTAGCGCGAGCCGTCCTTGATGGGTTCCCGGCTAACAAATATGCGGGGAAATGGCTCAGTAATCGTCACCTTTACAAATGGATATCTCTTGTCGTCCTTCAGCATCACGTTATATTTGGGGCGGTGCTTCTTTATCAGCGTGGCTTCCAGCAGGAAGGCATCCAGTTCGTTATTGGTAATTATGTAGTCCAGATCGGCAATGTTCTTTACCAGTTGCTCTGTTTTGGGGTCTTTTAGGGTAAGGTTAAGATAGCTCTTGATGCGGTTCTTCAGGTTTAGGGCTTTGCCTACATAGATGATCTCCTCGTTTACATCCTTCCAGAGATACACCCCCGGTTGCTCAGGCAGGAACTTCTGCTTGGCTTCTATTTCTTTAGTAGGCGCGTGCACAGTTTTCTTCCCGCGGCTGCCAGGTATTCCAGCCTAAGCAGCAGTCCAAGCCCGTAGAACAGGATAAAGGTGACCAGAGATATCAGCCCGGCTCTGATTAGCAGCGGAACTCTGCCGGTAACGGGGATAAATTGCTTGCAGAACATGATCAAGCCGAACAGGGCAACACAAATAAGCAGAGTTTTTAGCAGATTAGGCAACATCCCTTTGAAGCTGATGTCCGGCAGCTTGCGTTTGATCATATAAACGAGGGTGAAATAGTTTGCCATGGATGTGATGGATGTGGACAGCGCTAAGCCCCGATGCTGCATGAACTGCATCAGGATGAAGTTAAGCGCGATGTTCATCCCCACCATCACGGCAGCTATCTTAACGGGAGTGCGGGTGTCCTTGTTGGCGTAGAAGAGGGGAGTTACTGTCTGGTTCAGGCTGTAGAAGATAAGTCCCAGCGAGTAAAACACCAGTGCCTGAGAGGTCATTTGCGCCGCTCGGGCATCGAAGGCTCCGCTTTGAAAAAGGATAGAAACAAAGTCGTTACCAATAGCAATGATCAGGGTTGTGATCGGCAGCATTATATATGCCAGGCTGAGGGCAGTGAAGCGCATGCCTTCGGATAGCTCGCCAAACTCGCGGTTGGTTACATGGCGTGAGTACATGGGCAGTACCGCTGTGCCAGCAGATATGGCAAAGATGCCCAGAGGAAGCTGCATCAGGCGGTTGCCAAAGCCCAGAGCGGTTATGGAACCGATAGACAGGAAGGAAGCCATCAGGCTATCTGCCACAAGGTTAATCTCTCTCACCCCAATCCCTATCATGGAGGGGATAAAGCGCTTCCACATCTGGGTTAAAGCTTCCGAACCAAAGCGCAGGTAAACCTTCCAGCGATAGCCAACTTTCTTCAGGTATGGCAGGTTCACAATTGTTTGCAGGAACCCACCCAGGACAACGCCCCATCCAGCCCAGATTACCAGTGCTTCGCCGCTTAAGCCATACACATAGTGGGGGATAAGGATTGTTAGGATCATGCCGATATTCAGCAGTGCCGAGGACAGCCCGGTCATGAAGAAATAATCATGCGAGTTCAGCACCGCAATAAAGGTAGAAGAAAGCCCGATAAAGAACAGATAGGGGAAGATTATCCGTGTCAGCTTTATTGCAATAATCGTCGTGTCCGGGTTCAAGCCAGGATACAGCAAGCGCACTATCACAGGGGCAAATGTCATTCCTATCAGAGTTAACAACGCCAAAAACAAGGTTAGGATGCTTAGAACGTTTATGGCAAAATCTATCTGCCCTTCTCTGCCTTTTTTTATTCCCACTTCGTTGTAGATAGGGACAAACGCCGTGGAAAGCGCACCCTCCCCAAACAGCCGACGCAACAGGTTTGGGATGTTGTAAGCTACGTTAAAGGCATCGTTCAGCAGGCTGGTCCCAAAGAAATACGCCATCACCTGGTCACGCACCAGCCCCAGTATCCTGCTAAAGAAGATAGCAATGGACATAATGCTGATGTTTTTTGCCAGCTTGCTTTGGCTCATAGCTAAGCGGTCAGGAAGCGTTTTGTCCTAAGATATAGGTTAATCATCACCAGGTTTGGATTCACGTTGCCATCTACCTTCCTGCTAAGGTCTTCCAGATAGAGCAGATAGTCATGAATTCTATCATCAATTCCCGGATGAGTGCTGCATATATCGGCAAAGAATTCCTGCTTATCCACATTTGATATCTCGTTGCTATCCGCCACAGTTAGCAGTGCCAAATCCCCGGCAATAATCCTCATATACTTCAGGATATCCTCAATTTGGTCTTTACTCTTCTGCTCGCGAGCCTTTTCTATCAATGCGTAGAAGCCCAGATCGTCTTGTTTGGCTGCGAGGCTCACGATATCAAAAGCCCAGTCTCTGGATGCAGAAACCGTTTCCGAAGCTATTCTTATTGCAGTTTTCAGGTTTCCGGCACTGATGCGGGCAGCAGTTCTGGCAATTGCTGCCGGAGTGTCGAATTGATCTTCCAGAATGCTTTCTATCACCCCGCGGGAGAGTGGCTTAAAATACACAGGCTGGGTGCGGGATAAGATCGTGGGCAAGATCATTTGCATCCGCTCGGTAATCAGGATAATTATCGTATTGGCAGGAGGCTCTTCCAGCGTTTTCAAAAAGGCATTAGCCGTCTGAATATTCATCTGGTCTGCTTCTTCAATAATCACAATGCGATACTCCGCCTCGTGGATCGATAGCTCCAAACGCTTCATCAGCAGGGCAATGTTTTCCCGGCGGATTTCGGTGCTTTCCTTAAAGAAAAAGTCTGCCCAGGGGCTGTTAAGCTTGTTTTGCTTGTAGGCAAGATACTGCTTGCGGACTTCTTCTTTCTTTATCTCGCCATCGCTGTTTAGTTCCAGCTTGGGAGTGGGGAACACGTGCACAAAATCCGGGTGCTCCAGGCTAAGGAATTTATGGCAAGAGGCGCAAACCCCACAGGGACGCAGCTCCGGCAGAGCATAGCAATTCACCGCCATGCCGAAATACAGGGCGGTCATAAACTTCCCCACCCCATCGGAACCGTGAAAGAGGTATGCCTGCGAGATGCGCCGGTTTTCTATGGCTCTTCGCAGTAGTTCTATGGTGTGGTCTTGTCCCTTTATCTTGCGAAACATCTATACAATGGTTATTTTACTGCGTCCGGCTTCATCGCTGATGCTTTTTGCATACATTCCCTTCACAAAAGGACTGGTAAATTCGCTGGCAAGGATATCATAAATCAACACATCGTGATATTCGCCAGCCATGAACATGAAGTTCCTGCGTTTGCCGGCATATTTAAAGCCTACCTTTTCGTAGCTGCGGATGGCGCGTTTGTTGTAGGACAGCACGTCCATATTCACGCTGTTCAGGTTCAGGATGTTAAAGGCGAAATCCAGGATCAGCGTGGCAGCTTCGGTGCCCACGCCCTGGTTCCAGAAGGTCTTTTCCCCAATGAAGATGCCAAAGGTTGCGTGGCGGTGCACATTATTTATCTGATGCAACCCGCAATTGCCGATGCACTTGTTAGTGTCCTTTTCTATGATGGCAAACACCGGGTCTTTTTCCATCAGTTGCTGTAAGGATCGTTTTTCTTTTTCCAAGTCCACCACGGAGGAAGTGAACAGCATAAACTGCCCTATCTCCATGTCGTTCAGCCATTCGGTGTATCTCTCTACATCATCCATGGATATGGGGGATAAATAGCACTTATCTCCCACTAATTTCCTAAAGTACTTCATCTTATGCTCCTATCTTTATGCATTTATAAAGGGGATTAAGCATCCCTATCGGTATGGTTTTCCCAACCCTTCATCTGTGTCAAGGAGTTTCGCCGTTCTTGCAGATTGCTGGCTTAATAATTGGTTGCTCCTCACTTGCTCTCCGAAGCAAATCCGCACCAGGGTTCAACGGGGGTTGATCGGGCAAAAGCCCGATGAGCTCATGGTCAGATCCCGGTCGGCTCTCCTGCGGATAAGCAAGGTAGCTGCCGGACATCATGTTTGCAGCACTATCGGATTAAAGACAGCGCAAAAGCGTAGGTATCGGCATAGCTTTTCAGGCTTTTAAAGCGGTCTGTGCTGCCAGTGTGCCCTTCATGGTACAGCATGCGGAAGATGATAGGGTTTGCCCCTAGATTGTTCATACGCAGCTTCTGTGTCCATTTCAGGGCTTCCCAATAGCCCACGCGGGTGTCGAACCAGGCGGCACTGATCAGCATAGTGGGGTAGGTTGCCGGTTTCACATTGTCGTAGGGGCTGTATTGTTTCATATAGTTAAATGCTTGCGGGTCATTAGGATCGCCCCATTCTTCATATTCCTGCAGGGTAAGCGGCAGGCTGCTATCCAGCATAGTGGAAAGGATATCCACAAAGGGCACATCGGCTATCACCAGACGCATCTTCTGCGGGGCAAGGTTGGTAACCGCACCCATCAGCAAGCCACCGGCACTTCCGCCTTCCACCACTATTTTGGCGGGGTTGCTGATGCTGTTTGCAATGATATAATCCAGGCAGGCAAGATAGTCCGTGAAACTGTTCTGCTTGTTAAACCGGCGTCCTGCATCATACCAGCCTTGTCCGAATTCCCCTCCTCCGCGGATGTGGGCTACGGCATAGATCACGTCTCTGTTTAGCAAGGACAGCAGCGAGCTGGAGAAGTAGGGATCGTTCACATCCCCGTATGCGCCATATCCGGACAGCCACAATGCCTGTGGTTTGGCGGTATCCAAGCCCTTGCGGTAAACCAGATGCAGGGGTATTTTGGTGCCGTCTTGGGCTGGCACATAAATAAGCCGGGAGAGGTAATCATCGGCTTTGAAAGTTGCGGGAACAGGGCTTTGATGGAGCAGCTTTGCCTTATGCTCCTTAAAGCTGTAATGGTATATGCTATAAGGCGTTAGCTCGTTCTCTATACTATAGGTAAAGAAAGCGGAACTGGGATCAGGATTGTGCCAAAAAGATACATCGGAGGGGCTTTGGGGAGTTATTTCATCCACTAAAGTGCCATCGGTTTGCTTAAATATCTGGATGCGCTCGAAGCCATTTATCCTGCGGATGGCAACCAGATAATCACGGAATATCTGCACACTGCTGAGCGGGACACCCTTTTCAGGCGGGATAAGCTGTTGCCAGTTAGCCGTATCGGGGCTTTTCAGGTTAGTAACGGCAAAGGCAAAATCGGGATTCCACAGGTTGGTTTGCAGGTAAAGCCGGTTGTCCAGAATGTCCGGGTAGTATTGATGCCCCGGCTTCCGTGGCACTAACAAAACCGGAGCGGAGCTGATATCTGCACGGGAGAGATAGCGGTTCTCGCAAGTATCTTTGCTGGAAGAGGATAGGATGATGTAGCTTTTATCGCAGGTGTAATATAGCCCCACGTCATAAGCGGGATCGCTCTCTATATATAAGAGCGTGGTTTCATAGCCGGTGCTATCCAGCCGATAGCAGGAATCCACCTGTAAGCGTTGATTTTGCATGGTGATAAGGGCGTGCCTGCTGTCGCTTTGCCACAGAAAATCCGAGATTCCCTTTATGCCTGTGCTGCGGGTTTTGCCGGTAGTTAAATCTTTCAGATACAATTGGTAAACCTCATCACCGAGAAAATCTGCGCTATAGGCTAAGGTCTTGGCATCCGGGCTGATGGCGAACACACCCAAGGCAAAGAAACTATTACCGCGGGCAAGCTTGTTCTCGTCCATCAGGAGCTCCTCAGGGGCATTGGGGCTGTCCTTTTTCCGGAAGTGGGCAGGATAGGACTTGCTCTTTGAATCCTTGCTGTAATACAGATAGCCATCTTGTTCATAGGGATAGCTGGTAGCAATCTTTGGTATGTTGCTCAGGAATTCTTGCTGTATCGTGCGGGACAGCTTGCGGGATGGTTTTAACATGGCGGAGGCGTATTTATCCTCTGCCTTCAGATGTTTTAGTAACAGTGGGTTGTCCCTGTCCTTAATCCAAGCCCAGTTATCCACCAATGCGGAATCCAGGTGGTTCAGGGTATCGGGAGTGGCAAGCGCCAGGGGGATAGGCTCTGCCTTCAGTGCCAGCATAATGGTGCATGCAATCACGAAGCTGCTAATCTGTTTGAACATAGTCTCTCTCCTATATTGTGGGCTGGTTGGTTTGGTCGGGTGACTTCACGCCCTGTGGCTTAAAAAGAAACAGCCTACCCTTGCAGGCAGGCTGTTTGCTATTTCATCCAGAACTATTCTTTGGCTGCAATAATGCTTTTTAGATGTGCTATATATGCATTTGCGCCGCCTGGTTGATAACCTGTTCTGGCGATTTCAGTTCCTTCGGGACTAAGCATGATAATGGTGGGGAATCCCGTTATCTTATACTGTTGGGATAGCTTCTCATTAGCTGCTTTTACTTCCGGGGTTTGGGGGATGCGTTTGGGGAAGTCCAGCTTCAGCAGTACAAGGTTTTCCTTAGCGTATTTCAGGAATACTTCTTCCGTGAATACTTCTTTGGAGAGCTTGATACACCAGCTGCACCAGTCCGAACCCGTGAAGTTTACAAGTACGGGGCGATTCATGCCCTTGGCAAGTTCAAGAGCTTTGTTATAATCTTCTATCCACTTGCTTGTGTCTATATCGGAACCCATGGCGTCATCAAAGCTAACATCCTCAGCATTTCCTGGTGCGGGTTCCTGATCTTTCTTATCATTGGGGCTACAGCCAAGGATGGCTATAGACGTTACAAGTATTATTATTAGTATCCATTTCATAGGGGTACCTCTGTGTCATTTATATATATCTTAACGATGATGTTGGCAGATTTCTTCAGCATTGCATTCACGCCGCAGTATTGTTCTGTAGATAGTTTCACTGCTTTCACGATCTTATCCTGGGGGAGGGCTGGTCCGCTGAATATGAATTTGATGGTTATGGTATGATAGGTGATAGGATGCTCTGATGTTGTTTCTGCCTCGGTATCTATCTCAAAGGTATAATCAGCAACTTTCATCTTGCTTAATACGGAGACGATATCTAAGCCGGAGCAACCTGCCAGGGCAGCAAGCAACAAGGGCTTGGGACGTGCACCCTTGTCTTTTCCTCCCCACTGCTCATCTGCATCCATGATGATATGATGTCCGCTTACCTCGGCATCGAACACCATATCACCCTGCCATTTGGTAATAACTTTATGTGCCATTACAGTTCCACGTATGTTTCTTTTAGGATCTCTTCGTATTTTTCCACATATACCTTGAGGTGTTTGAAGAGAACCTCTACATCCTTATCCGGAAGCTTCTTCAGGATACGTGTCTGTTGGTCTACTACGGTCTGTAAGCTGTTTTCTGCGATCTTGATACCTTTCTCGGTTATCAATGCAAACCAGCAACGACGGTCGTCATCGGAAGGTTGGCGGGTTACCATTTGCTTTGCTACAAGGTTATCCATAATTCTTGTAACACGGCTGTGAGATACATTAAGCACCTTGGCAAGCTCGTTCATGTTTGCCGGAGCTTTGGTTTGATACAGATAGTTCAGCAGCATACATTCCATTCTACCTGCTTGCAGGCATGCCTTTTGGGCGTAATCAATTTCGCTCAACACCACCTGAAGGCGGGTAATGAGATCATGAAACTTCACTGAATAGTCAGACATTTTATTCTCCTTGTTTTGTATGTTAGTGTTTCAAACTTAACAACCGATCGATTTTATCACGATCGAAGCCTACTACCGCGACGTTGTTTATCCACAATTGCGGAACGCCTTGCTGACCTGTTTTACGGATCATATCCCTCTGCGCCGCAAGGTCTTTAGACACATCTATCTCTTTAAAGTTTTGGCCATTCTGTTTTAGATAATCCTTCACCTTCCTGCACCACGCGCAAGTAGGAGTACTAAACACTATTACATTCGCTTTCATTCTTTTGAACCTCACACCATATTATAGCGCAAATATCCCATGTGGCAAAACCTTTTTTTTCTCTTAGAATAATAGGACAAAATGCAGACATTGGATTTAGAGAGCAAGTAAATGCAAGCGTAGAAACGCTTCGCCATTGTTTAACAAATTTCTTGCCATAATATAGCCTTAAATTATTGTGGAAAAAAAGCAACAAGGGAGCAATTATGGCTACCGTATTTTTCTGTTCCGATTGCGGTTACGAGACCACCAAGTGGAGTGGCAAATGCCCTGCTTGTGGAAGTTGGAGCACATTAAAGGAATCCACAAAAGTCACCGGCAAGGTCGGTAAGAATAAAGAAGCATCCATAATAGTTAAACCTGAGCGCATAGTTGATCTTAAATATGACGAAGTATCCCGCATCACGACCCAGGTAAGCGAATTTGACCTGGTGATCGGCGGCGGCATTGTCTCCGGCATGGTAAGCCTGATCGGCGGCGAGCCGGGCATTGGCAAATCCACTTTGATGCTCCAGCTTTCCCAGTGGATGGGCGCGCAAGGCAAGAAGACCCTCTATTGCTCCGGGGAGGAAAGCCAGGAGCAGATACGCCTGCGCAGCAAAAGACTGGGCGTGAACAGCGAAAACATCTTCCTGCTTTGCACCAACGACACCACCCAGATCGTGGATGCCATCAACGATACCAAGCCGGACATGGTAATTGTGGATTCCATCCAGAGCATCAGCATTACGGCGCTTGATTCCTTGCCCGGGAGCATCACTCAGATAAGGGAAAGCGCTAACCGCCTGTTGCGCGCTGCCAAAACCCTCGGCATCCCGCTATTCATCGTAGGGCATGTTACTAAAGAGGGTTTCGTGGCGGGACCTAAGATACTGGAGCACATGGTGGATACCGTGCTGTATTTCGAGGGTGAACTCCGCAACCAATACAAGATACTGCGCGCGGTTAAAAACCGTTTCGGCTCTACAAACGAGATAGGGCTTTTTGAGATGACCTCGCAAGGGCTGGTGCAGGTAAGCAACCCCAACAACATCTTCCTGAGCCATGAACACAGCCAGATAGGCACTTCCCTGGGTTGCATCATGGAAGGCAGCCGCAGTTTCATCGTGGAAGTTCAGTCCTTAGCCACAGGCTCTAACTATGGCACTCCGCAGCGCGTGGTGGTAGGATTGGAGCAGAAGAAGCTTGCCATGCTGCTGGCGATATTGGAGAAAAACCTTGCTCTCTTCCTGCGCAGTAGCGACGTGTTTATCAATCTGGCAGGCGGCATCCGCAGCAGCGATCCCAGCCTGGATCTTGCCATACTGGCAGCCCTGATCTCCAGCCTGAAGGACAGACCCTTGCCCGAAGGCTCGGTGTTCATAGGCGAAGTAGGATTAAACGGCGAAGTGCGCCCTGTTTCGCAATTGGAAAACCGCATCAAGGAATCCATCAAGCTTGGCTACGAAAGGATTTATGTGTCAGGTTACAGCAAGGTGAAAGCCAATCCCAAGGTTACAAAGCTGAAGGATATCAGAGCATTGTTTGCTGCTCTGGAAGCTTAAAACCAATATCATCAAGGGCGGATCGGCGTCCGCACCTACTCGAATTACTTATGCATTACGCATGAAATACGCATCGCATCCGTAATTCATGCGTAATGCTATAGCAATTCCTGCAAGCGAAGTCAGGAGAAAAACTGCGAAACAACAAAAAAGGAACACCCAAACCAATGAGTGTTCCTTAGCTATTCAACGGCTAACCAGCTATCATTCTAACCAGTTAACCAACTAACCTATTAATCTAAGTACCGCTTAACCACTTCCAGCACTTCCGGCAGATCCATGCCAATTTCCTGCAAATGCTCCACAGTGGGCACGCCGGCAGGAGTCCAGCCCTTGCGGAAATACACCGCATCGATAAGCTGCTGGTATTGATCTTCACGGAAATCACGGGTGATCTTCATCTTTTCGGCAGTGCTTTTACCGGTGGGGTCAACGCCTATCTTATCGCGCATTTGAGTGTCGTAGCGTTCTGCGCGGGAGAGATATTCTTCCTCGGTGACGGGACCCACCGCACGGTATGGCGGTACGTCGTCTATGCGTCTGCCCTTGCCCATGCGCATGCAGAACACTTTCTGGAAGTTGTAAACGCGCTCGGACTGGCGGATCATTTCCACCTTATCCATCGGTTTGCCGGTGATGGCTTTGTAGATATCGATATAGTTGGCAACGTGTTCCGGGACTTTCGCCGGTTCATCGGTCTCGGCGTTGTTGGCGGGTTCAATATCGTTCCAGGGCAGCTTGCACAAGCCTTGTAAGCCGAACCAGGTGCGGAACATGGGGAAATAGTGCAGAGCTTCGGCTTTATCCTTGAAGGTGGGGATGTGGTTGTTCACCATGTCCATGAAAATAAGCCAGGCTTCGTCGTGCTGGGGACCCTTGAGGGCAAGCGTGTAACCGCCTTGCTGCGCCAGGGATTCCTTGCTCATGTACTGGGAATATTCCAAGCCCTTGGCTTCCATGCCGATATCCTGCAAAAAGGCTGGATCTGCGCCGTATTCTTTGGCGAAGAGGTCTTTCATCACGCGCACGCCTTTGCCCACGGTTAAACCAAAGCCTTCGCCTCGCGCCATTTGGTGCAACAGCTCCAGAGCGGCATCGGCATTACCCCAGGTAAGCTCTAGTCCGCCGGTTTTGGTCTTGTCCAGAATGCCGTTTTCGTAGCATTCCATCACGAAAGCCGTGCTGGTGCCGAAGGAGATGGTATCCACGCCATAGGTGTCGCAGTAAAAGTTAATCTCGACGATATCTTTCGGGACGAATACGCCAATGTTGCTGCCACAACCTGCGGCAGTCTCGTATTCAGGTCCGTCCACACACACGGGCTGACCTTTGTATGGTCCGGTGCGGGGTTTGAAGTTATCCACCGCTTTGCAGCATGATAGCGAGCAGCCATACCAGCAGCCGTCTGCCATGCCCTGAGTGAACAGGGCGGTGAACTCCTTGGAGTGCAATCCGATAGCTTCCGGCATCTGACCATATTTGAAGTTGCGAATGGGCAGCAGGTCGTAATCGTTCATCACTTCCATAAGGTGCGCGGTGCCAACTTCATGCATGCGGCATTGGGTGGCGTCGCCTGCTTCGATCTCCTTGTGGAGCTTTAAGCCGGTCTGTTGCAGGGTGGGTAAATCTACAGGGTTATTGGTATCCACTTTCAAGCCGGAATACTTTACCACCATGGCTTTGATGCCTTTATCACGGAACACGGTGCCAGTCCCGCCGCGTCCGGCTTGTTTCAGACGGGCAACCTTGCGGCGTTTATCCCAAAAAGAGAAGTTCAGGCAGGTGATGTTTACATGGTCGGCGGCACTGCCGGTGGAGACCACGGACACAAACTGAAGTTTATCGGGGCTGTCGGCAAATTCCTTAACCAGCTCTTCGGCAAGGATATGGCTGTTTATCTCTTCATCGGGAGCGGTGAATATCTGCACTAAGCCGGTATCGCCGTCGATGTAGATGATTACTTCCTCGTCACTCTTGCCTTGGAGCTCGATGGCATCCCATCCGGCAAACTTGGCATAGGGACCGAAGTGCCCGCCCACATTGCAGTCCACCGGGATGCCTGTTAAGGGCGAAATGGTGGTTACAATGGACTTGCCGCTTCCTGGGTAGCTGGTATTGCCGCAGAGGGGACCGAAAGAGATGCATATCTCGTTTTCGGGGCTGTTCCATTTGGTGTCGTCTTTCACGCCCTGCCACATCAGGTAAAGGTCGAAGCCTTTTCCGCCCACGAACTTATCTATCATCATGTCGGACACTGGCTTGGATTTTATCTCGCGGTTGCTAAGGTTAAGGTATAAGGTACGGCGGTTGTAGCCGCGGACGATGGGGGCGAGGTCATATTTGAATTCAGCTAATAACTTGCGGTTCATGTTGTTCTCCAGTTCATTCAGTAACTATTTTGATGGCATCTGTGGGGCAGGATTTGGTGCAAACGCCACAGGCAATGCACTTAAAAGGATTGTGAACACCTTGAACAGTGCGCATGGAATCCGTGGGGCAAACAGCTACACACATCAAGCAACCGATGCAGAGGGATTTGTTAAGCATCACAACGCCTTGGGATGTAACGGTTAAAGCCAGGGTGGGACATGCGGCAACGCAGGCTTGGCACTGGTTGCATACGTTCATACCGGGGGGAGTGTGGTCGGAGATAACAATGCAGGATTTGGCTGCATTATCCTCTTTGAAGTAAAGGTTGGAGCAAGCGCTTTCGCAACTATGACATGCGATGCACTTTTCGGGGTAGGTTTTTAACACTTTCATCTTGCTTTCTTCTCCACTATGTATAATTCTTATGGAGCCAAGTTAAAAATGTGTAGCTTACAAGTCAACTACAATCTTGCAGAAAGCGACGCACCGTAGTGAAAGCCCATGGGATCAAGCTTGAAATCCCCTTCTTCAGTTAACCACTGGTTATCATGGCGGAATACACCGATGAGGGCAACGTGATGGGTAATCTTGATCACCAGGTTGCTGAAGAAAGCCATATACTCCGTAGGCTCGGTAACTTTATAGCGGAAGTATTCCGCCCCTGTTACAATGCGCACCCAAGCGTCGCTAAGCAGGGTGAGGCGAAGTCCGCCCCAGATATCAGAGCTTTCTTCGGTTTCGCTTATCTCAGTGGTTTCATTGTTGCTATTGACGCTGGTAACTGTCTCTTTATCCTGCTTGATCTGATAGCTGAGATCTGCTCCCACATAATTGGTGAAGTTCAGGGGAAGGCTAAGCAGTAGCTTGCTGCAGGTAAACTTCGTATTATCCGGTGCCGCACTCTCCCGCTCCTCCCTAACCCCTTTAACAATAAAGGCATGTGCCATCCCTTTTACAAGTAACATGGGGCTGGCAGCAGAACCAATACCGCTGAGGTAGTTAGGCTCCTGATAGCGGTTGGTAATGCTGGAGGATACTATGTATGCGCTGATTCGCGATTTAGGTGTCCAATCCAGATACGCATCGGTGAAGTAAGAGTTTATGTAAGGAGGCTTGTCTAGCTCCAAACCACTGCTGATATCGTATAGCTCATATTCTGCCCCAATTTCGGTAAACATCTTCTGACCACGGAACCTTTTTGCCAGTTGTGCTTTAATGCCGGAGTACTTAGCTTCAACCTGCGGTTTTTCTATACTATCGCTAAAATCGCTAGTAAGCCCAAAGATCATGGCTCTGAATACTTCTGCATTTGGTGAACCAGCTCCAAAGCCTATCTGCGATACCTTTCCGGTGCTGGATGACAAGCTGTCACCCTCGGTATATTGAATCTGCCGGTAAAATGCTTCCACACCTGCGTAAGAGAACTTTACTGCCACATCGTTGTGTGTGGTAAACTGCCGTCTGAATGCGGAGGTGTTCTGATACTCATTCACCAGATATTCGTTGGCAGACATCAGATTCACGAACTTACTTAATGGAGGGTCATAATACTTGTCTTTTTCTTTGTTCTTATTCAGGCGTTCTTCCACGATGCTGGATTGCTTGCCGGGGCGAGGGTTGTCGTTCACATAATAGCAGTATCCGGAGTTTTGGGTTTGTTGGATTTGAATAACATCGCCTTCGTTCCCAATGAAGATAAAGTTATACAAGCTTGTAGCATAAGCCGTAACAGCCAGCATTATAAGTAGTAAAACAACTACAATTCGCTTCATTGATTCCTCCCAAACAGGACTGTTTTACATACTTCGAGATTGCAGAGTGCTGTCAATACTTTTTTGCAGCACCTGCACTTTAGCCCTCATACTTACAGGTTAGCTTTTATCGTTTTAATGATTGATGCTGTATCCAATCCCGCCCATTTGTAAACATCATCCACGGCACCGGACATGGCGTATTCTTTCACCCCCATTTTGACCAGTTTGGGGCTAAGCTTCAATTCTATCAGGTTGTCCGCAATTATGCTTCCCAAGCCGCCATTCACGGTGTGATCTTCCACGGTGAAGATTATCCCCTTCTTTGCAGCAGAACGAAGCAGCTTCAAATCCAGCTCCAGGGGTGAGGAGACATACACCAGCTCGATAAATATGCCTTCTTCGCGCAGGCTGTCCACCGCTTTCAACGCTCTGGGGGCGGGTGTGCCGGTAACCCACAGGCTGCCGTGATTGCCGTCCCGTAGCAAGTCTGCAAGACCATACTGGAAGTTATAGTCTATGGCATAAAATGGTGTTCTATCCACGTTTCTGATGATCGGGAGCTTAGAGCGTCCCATCGTAACCAGATAATTCCCCGGTTTATTTGCCAACCACCGGATAACACGATCGGTTTGATTAGCATCGGCAGGACAGATAACCCGGAATCCGAAGAGGTTACGTGCCAGCGAGATGTAATCAATACACTGATGTGTCTTTCCATCTTCGCCCACATCCAAGCCCACATGCGTAAGCACGGTCTTTAAGTGCGTATGGTTAATGTCGTTAAGTCTCTGGGCATTATACACTTCGCCAATTCCGAACACGCCAAAGTCACTCCAAAAGGTTTGTATTCCGCAGGTGGAGAGCGCCCCGCTCATCACGGCTGCATGCTGCTCCATGATTCCTACCTGGATAAAGTTATCGGGTGCCACAGCGGCAAATTCGCCGGTCTTCACACTGGCAGCAAGATCACAATCCACCACCACCAGCTTTGTTTTGGCATTGCCGTTAATCCTGGCAAGATCGGCTATTGCCTTTCCCCATGCACTGCGGCAGTCGTTATCGGTTTCGTAAAGAACCGGTTTACCGCATGTGAAATCCGGCTCTAAAGCAAAGTTGACATGCGCTGGTTCCGGTTTGAATTCTGATCTCAGCTTACGGTATTTCTTCAGTTCATTCACTCCGCCAAGCTGCTTTATTGCTTCCTCAAATTGCTTATCGTCCAATGTAGAGCCGTGGTATTTAGCCTGGTTTTCCATAAAATCCACGCCACTTCCCATAACGGTATGCGCCAAGATCATTGTTGGTTGCTCAAAACCGTGCGCATCCTCCAAAGATGACAGAATATGCGGAACATCATGCCCGTTCATTTCAATAACTTTCCAGCCGTCGGCTTCCCAGTTCATGCGGATGTTCTGGGGCATAACGTCGTGTATAGAGCCGCTGATCTGCAATTGGTTATAGTCCACAATGGCAGTGATGTTGTTCAGTTTGTATTTCGCTGCAAAACGCCGTGCTTCACCAAGCTGCCCCTTTTGCTGTTCGCCATCGCCCATAATCACGTAAACATTATAGGGTATCTTGTTAAGCCTGGATGCCAAAGCCATACCTGTGGCAGCGGATAAGCCCTGTCCTAAGTTCCCCGTGCTCCATTCCACTCCCGGCACTTCGCGCTCGATGTGCCCCTCGAAGATTGAACCGGCTAATCTGAACTGCGCAATTGCTTTGCTTAGACCAAAATAGCCCATCAAACCTAAAGTAGAATATACGGCTGGGGATACATGCCCGTTACTGACGATAACTCTATCGCGGTCAGGCTTTTGGGGGTTGGTGGGATCGTGATTTATCACATGGTAGAGACTGAGGAGAATATCTATGGTGGACATCGAGCCACCGGGGTGTCCGGAGGCAGAAATAGTTGTCATCGTAAGTATGGCTTGTCTGGCAAGCTTTGCCTGGGCGTTAATACTGGCAACAAGCTCCTGTGTAGCAGCTTTCATGGGGATTACCTCGTTATTTATAAGCTTAAAAGATTATCCCCTTCACCAGCTTTAACACATGGTGAAGGGGTATATATTGGTGGAGCATAGCGGGATCGAACCGCTGACCTCTTGACTGCCAGTCAAGCGCTCTCCCAGCTGAGCTAATGCCCCAATAGGATCACATTGGTATGATGCACTTCCCTTGATGGGCATAAAACTGTCAAGCAGAAAGTAATGCATGACACATAAAACAATTCATAAACATTTTAAAAGCAGTAGCTTACAAAAAGCATAATCTTTTACTTCAGCGGATGCTTAGCCCTGCCCACAATCCTGCCGAAACCGAAACCAAACATGCGAAAGTGGATAGCACGATGTTCAACATGGCAGTCTTCAGATGCCCTGCCTGATACAGCATCAAAGTCTCCAGACTAAAGGTGGAAAACGTGGTGAATGAGCCCAGCAGCCCAATCAGGAAAAACAAGCGGATATGATCCTGCCGTGCATGATGCTCGAAATACATCAGGATAAACCCGGCAAGAAAACAGCCTACTACATTCACCAACAATGTCTTATAAGGAAAGGGACTGTTGGTGTCGTAATTCGTGAACACGCTTACCAAATAGCGCAACGCACTGCCTAAGGCACCTCCGCTAACCACGAAGATGAGGTCTGTAGTCAATAGTTTGTAATGGGGCATCGTGGCTCCCTAAATGTTAATCCGGCTTTTGCCGAATAGAATGGTGCTATTAACTGCGGGGTATGATTATTGTCAAGCGGGCATGTCCTGCTTGTGTTCCCCCATTATACATCGTTAGAATGGCTGCATTGTTAAGGCTAATAGGAACACGGATTTAACGGATAAAACGGATTAGTACGGATTCAGAAGGCAAGTTGCCCAATAACTGGCATAATCCTCTTGTTATCCGTGTTAATCCGTTTTATCCGTTAAATCCGCGTGCCTATTCTATTTAGGTGTGTACGAGATAGTATGTCCTGCATGAAGCTTGCTTGCAAGCCGAAAAAGAGCTGCCCGGGATCTGCCCATGATCTCACCATGATTTATCTTGGTGAGATCACGGTCAGCAAAGTATCTGATCTACCCCGGCAAGCAGGTAAGCAGCAAGGACTTTCCATGCTGCTTACGGGGATTAGATAAGGAGCTCTAAATCATGGGTTTATCCCTGCTACTACAATGTAAAATCTCACATCGCCGGCAGGAGTTCCGATCCAGTAGGGAGCATAAACAATGCTTTCCTGGGTGAAGGGTCCGCTTGGGTTATCGGCAGAGCTAACAATATAGTAGTTAACAGGATAGGGATAAACCCAATCCAGGCGAATCTGGTTAGTGGTGGGGAGGTGGGTGATCGTGAGATCTTCCACCGGCGGAACCGTGGAGGCATTCCAGTTTATGAGGTTGTAAGTATCCTGCTCGTAGGCGGAACCGCTAAATTCTCCGGTGTATGCGGCGAAGGTCACCAAGCCCTGATTTGCGGTTTTTGAAACGTTGTAAGTCCCGCTCCAGGTGTTGGTGGGGAAGTTTGCATTCACGATGGTTAAAGTTTGGTTGTTATTAAGGGTTAATAACTTACCTCCTGCAATGCCGTTGCGGAAAGTGCAATTGCCGAAGCTGGTACTGGCATCCACGGTTGCCCCGTTTTGGACATTTACTCCACTGGCATTCATGTGTTCGAAAAGTGCCCAGGAAGCATTGATAGTAGCGCTTGCACCTATATTCAAGGCATAATTGCCAGCTACTCCGTTGCGGGTGATTTTGGCAGGATCAGAGATGAAGCCCACCACGTGCAGAGTCCCGCCGCTGTTCACATTAAGGGTTTTATTTGCAGCCATTTCCAGCACACCAGAGCCCAGAATTGCCAGAGAACCGCTGTTTACGCTAACATCGCCGGAGCTGCGCAGCAGAGAGGATGTTACGTTCAGCGTCCCGGAGTTTATCACAATATTGCCGGAGTTGGTCATGGTAAGCTGGCTTATCACCTTTACGTTGCTGGCTGCCTGAATTGTGAGATTGCCTCGCATGGCGATGGTATTCAGATTCAGATCACAGGAATGGGTGATGGGGGTTGTTATACCATTGCGATCGGTTGCAAACTCAGGCTCTGCCTCGTTTCTGGGAATGGATTTGTTTGCCACGATGTTGTGAAAGTAACCGGGTGAACCCAGACTTACGTACACATCTGCCGAACCTATGAACTCCACAGTTCCCCCGGTGGCGGTGAAGAGGTTGCGCATATCATTGAATCTGCCATTCAGGCGGATGGTTCCACCGCTTTGGTTAAACGTGCAGGTGTAGCTGCTGGTGGAGACCGCAATGCCCCAGTTTCGGATGATAAACTCACCGGAACTGATGGTTAGCGAGCTGTTTCCACCGTATGCCAGATAGCAATCCAGGCTTCCGCCGTAGATATCTACAGTGCCGTTGTTTAGGATATTAACGCTTCCTACAATGTCTATCCAGTGGCTTAGGTCCTGATTTACAGTGATGTAACCGCCGTCAGCCGTCCAGGTTCCGTATAAGCCATTCTGGGCAAGATCGGCTATGTTAAGCTGGGTTCCGCTGAAACAGGCGATTGTGCCTCCACCGGTGTAGTTGGTGATGGTGGAAGCCGCAGTGTTATAGAAGTTTAGCGTGCCGGAGCTGTTAACACAGTTGTAAATAGTACCCGCAGCCAGGAACTTCACTTTATTGGCGATATTCAGGTTATTGCTTATGGTGGTGGCATTGGCGAATTCCAGGAAATCACCAGTGTGCGAATCAGTTACATTGTAAAATGTGTTGTTTCCTGATACAGTTTGGGTACCACCTGCTTTGTTGAAGGTTACGGTTCCGGTGCCGGGAACGAAGGCAGAAGCACCCACGCTGTTAGTCCAGTTTCCCCCCACGTTTAGATTATAGTTGTTGGTAACCAATTTTCCTGTGGTAATAGTTACATTAGCGCTTACTACAGCGTTTGCGCCCATTTGCACTTGGTAAGTATTGCTGCTTTTCTGCAGGAACAAGCTAGTGATTTGGTTGCCGGCGGATACAGTGAGCGCAGAATTGCTATCGCCGATCATATACAGCCCACCTCCGGTAGGCAGGTATGCGCCTGAGGCAGATGCCGTAAAGCCACGCCCGATGCGTAGGTTGCTATTGCTAAACACCCGTGTGGCATGGGCAGCGAGGGTAACGCTGTTGTTGGTTACCTCGAATACTGCACTGCTGAGGGTCATGGCTCCCAGTAGATTCACGAATGTCGGGCTTGTGGTATAAGGCGCGTCGTTAATAAAGGAACCGCTGTTTACATTAAGCGAGCCGCTTGCCGGGAAGGTAAAAGTGCCATGCACGACGGCATAGCCGGGACCGGTTACGAGAGAACCGTTCAGGTTTAATGCGCCGTTGATGGTAAGGGTTCCGCCATTGCCTACCTCTAAGATGCCTGTTTCATTTATCATGGTGTTACCAGTAACCGTGCAGCTATTCTCATTCAGGTTTAGGGTGTTGGTGGCATATATAGTTAGGTTACCATTAACTTTCAGGGAGTTGCCAGAGGTTCCGCTATAGTAGATGGTCTCAGGGTCTTCTTCCGAGGCATATATCTCCAGATTGCCGAATCTGGCAGTGGAGGAGTTGTTGGTTATGGAAGCCCCATAATCAGAGTTCATGCGTGTTGTGCAATTGGTAAGATCAGCACTACTGCCGTTGTCAAAGCTCCAGTTACCCCGGCAATAGATGCTTCCGCCGATGATGTTGGATGCCGAAGTGGGGTACCAGTGAACATCGTCCCAGATAACAAGTTGTCCGGAAGTGAGTATCTTTAGGGTACCGTAGATGTTCAGATCATCATATACATTAATGGTTCTTGCCATTGCATCGAAGGTGCCGGAGGCTATGTGAAGCACGCCGTTAATCAGCAAGTCGCTTGCAGCAGAGACCATGTTGGCGCGGGTGTTGTCTGTTGCCATGCGCTCTTTGGTGCTTAGCGGAGCTTCTGTTCTGGTGGCAGAGCCTTTGTTTGTTTTCAGATTGTAGAAGCTTGAGCCTGATCCCAGTGATACAGTAGTATCGCCTGTTCCGTATAGCTCAACTGTCCCTCCGGCAAACACCACTGAACTGCGGTTATTGTTGAAAGTCCCACTGGTTCTTATAGTTCCGCCTGTAACATTCAGAGCTAAGCTATAGGAGGAGTCATTGATGTTTATCCCTTTATCCTTAAAATCCAGGACACCCGCATTCATGGTAATAACGGCATTGGAAGCGTAGGCAAAGTCACTGCTTAGGGAACCTCCGTAGATGTTTATTGTGCCCCCATTGGTGAAATACAGGAATCCGTTCAGGTCTATCCATTGGGTAGTTGCCTGATACAGGTTTATCGTGCCGTTGGGGTTTACGTAAAAGTTGCCGTAGATACCGTTCTGTGCCAGATCAAGGGCGGTAAATGTGCCTACCAGCACATCCACGGCACCTGCTACCCAGGTATAGCTGGCGCAGGTAACTGTTGCGGCAGCATTGTTTACCCGCAAGGCACCTGTGCTTTTGTTGATAGTTATGGCATTGAAGGTTTCTGTGTTGTTGCAGTATTGGTGAGCGCTGCCATCGAAGGTAACGGTGCCGCTTCCCTCTGTGAAGGCTGCGGGACCTACCAGATTTACCCAGTCTCCGGCAACGTTCATATTGGCAGGAGCAACAAAGGTTCCTGCCTGAATCTTGAACTCACCGTTGATATCCGGTGTGCCGCTTACGGTTACAGTGTTAGCGCGTGTTGCAGCCTTATTTATCAGTATATTAAAGAAGTTGCTGCCGGCAGTAGTAGTCAACACCGCATCCGTGCTGCCATAAAGCTCTATTGTGCCTCCGGTGGGGTTAAAATCAGCACGCTGCACAGTAAACCCTTGTGAGGTGCGGATCGTTCCCCCGCTGATGTTATCGTTAAAAGCGTAAGAGCTGGAAATAATGATACCGTTGTTCTTAATATCCAGAACACCGCTACCGCTTAAGTTCAGCGTGGCAATATCGACGTAAGAGAACCAAGCAACTGCTACTCCTCCATAGACGTTGAATGTACCCCCGCTGATGGTTAGGTTGGCGCGCAGGTCTATGTACTGGGCTGCGTCCTGGGTGTAGTTAATGGTGCCGGAGCTTAGCGTTATTGTCCCCATTATTCCGGGATCAACTAAGTCGTTTACCGTAAAGGTACCTCCGCTTACCGTGTATGCACCCGCAGTCCAATCATAAGTGGCGCAGGTTACCGTTGATCCATTTGTGATAGTCACCAATCCACTACTCTTATTAAGCACCAGATTGTTAAAGGTCTCTGTGCTTAAAACTTGATTGGCAGTGCCGGTTAGAACTACTGTGCAGGAGCTTTCCAGAAAAGCACTAACCCCCACGCTGTTCGCCCAGTTTCCTGCTAAATTGATCGTGTAAGAAGCACCATTAAACCTTCCTGACTGGATGCTAAGATTCCCGTTTATCTGCAGATTCGTAGCAGCGCTAACTGTGTAAGTGCTGCCTTTGGCGATAGTAAGGTTATTCAGATAGTTGCCTGT
>CAYSGM010000018.1:0-10226 GCA_964430595.1 uncultured Candidatus Cloacimonas sp. | reverse complement strand
TGGCAAAGTTTATCGAGGCATTTGCATCGCCTTGCATGCTTAGTGTCCCCGCGCTTAAGGTACAAGCTCCGCCTGCATATACGTTCAGCCCACCCTTCAGGATGTTTGTCCCGGCATAATACTGGGTCATTTTGCTACCACTATACACATATATGCTGCCATTGAAAGTAAGCGAAGCCGTAGAGCCGCTTATACACCCTGTGGCGTAGGGCGAGTTCTTGTAAGAGCGCACATGGTTTACCGCCGCAGCGGCAAAAGTGCGAAAGTAAGAATCACCATTGCCGAAGAACTCTATATATCCACCAGCCATGTTTATGTTTGAGCCTGCAAAAAAGGTTACATCCCGTTGCAGGTAAATATATGCGCTTGCATGAATATCGGTAGTAGCTCCGCTGCGGAAGCTGATATCCCGCACCACGTTCAGGACGCTGTTACTACTATTCATTGTTAAAGCCCCGGACGAATCAAAATCCTGCAATACCAGCAAGGTAGCTGCGCCAATCGTGATTGAACCTCCCGTCTGCACCGTAACCTGTTTCGCAGTGGCATCTGCACTGATAACCGGATATCTGGTTAACCCACCGGGGATTTCCACATATTGTTCCCCAACCGGCACGTTGTTCAGGCTCCAGTTCGCCGTATTATGCCAATCTGTGCTCGCGCTGCCATCCCACACATTCGCAGCCGAATTCTGCACCGTGAAGCTGATGGTGCTGCCGGTATTCGCACCGATATTCGTGATCTGCAGGTTACCATCCACCTGGTCTCCTGCCCAATACAGCCAAGGCTCCGGATTAGTGCTGTTGCTGATGGAGGGGCGAGAGAGTGAGGACGTGAAATGAGCCGTATCGACATTGCCGTTCACGGATATAGTTCCATTGGGTCTGTAAACATAAACTTCATCGGGTGGGCCGTTATCATTGCCGTTTATATTTGAGATAATTCTATAAACTATCAATCCTGATCCTGCGATGCTGTTTTCATAAGTGCCTGTCTTGCGTCGGTATTCCACCACGTAGAACTGTCCGGTGATATTTGAGGGGATCTTATAGCAGGAAAAGGGCGATTGGTTTATCGCTGTTAACGTATATGTGGTAGCCGTGGGAGTGGGAATAATCTCCGGGATAGCCTCAAACCACTTGCCATACTTCCATTTCATATAGGTTAAATGGTGCTGTGGTATTGTCCTATTCCATTCCATCAAGTCCCATGAGCCAACAGGATCCATGCCGTTATCCGTGTAATGATACAAATCCGGAAAACCTAAAGAGTGCGACATTTCGTGGCAGGTTACCCCGGTATCGATGGTGTCCGAAAGCTGAAGGTTATAGCCATAAACACGTTTGGAATTGATATATACTGCTGAAACCAGTTGCAGAGTCCAATAATGAGGCCACAATGCATCGCTCCAGCCATCCGTAGCACCCTTCACCACAAAGGTTATGTTATCCAGGTAACCATCATTATCACCATCAATATTCAGCCCGGTAGGAACCAGCGGAGCTATATTCAGCACCGCATTCCTGAACATGGTCTGCAAACGGGTCATGCCCTGAGTTTCTGTTGTATAACCAATTGTGTTGCCTGCGGTCTGAGGGCTATAATAGCCCCGGTTATAGGCATCCTGATAGCTGCGAACAATGCTCCCTACAGGCAGAGGGTAGAAGGTAGTGTTAATCGTCAGTTGATTAACGGTTTCCTCCAGAAAATACCCCCGCATGGAGGCTCCGGTAGTGGAATTGCACATCGTATCATAGGTGGAGATATTGGTGGTGTATTCGCTCTGGTCGGCAAAGCGGATAAACACAAAGATGTTATTGATGGTGCCGATGCTGGAGGCTTTGCTTTCTCCACCATCAACCGAAGCCTTGCGTTCTGCTATTTTAGCTTTGGTAATGGCACTATCCTGCATCAGGTTAGGCATGATGCCCAAGGTAGCGGGATCGGTTGTCCCCACCACATGTGGAGAAGCCTTGATACCTGCACCATCGGGAATAGCGTACACCGCATACCCGGTAGCTGGATACAGGAGAATGGTATAACCCTTGGCATCATGCACCCGATGGTAAAACTCGTCCCCGGTAACGAACAAGGATAGCTCAGTTCCATCCGGCTGAACATGTTTCAGCGGCTCATTCTTTACGAAATTAGCAAATAACAAAGACATACTAAGCAACAGTACTGCCACCATAACTGCTTTCATATCAGGCTCCTTCAGGTAAATCCTGCTGAGATGCACACCAGTCCTACTGCCTTCTGAAACTATGTTTCACTCAATCACAAGTGCTTAAGTTTATTGTAAGTTGTCAAGACATACTTCTGCTTTTTCCCACTATCTCCCGTTGTTTTTTCGCAACGATCTTCCTTGCTCCACAGTGTTAATCACTTCTTAATCCCCCCTTAATCAAGCGTTAATTATTAACGCTTGATTAAGGGTAGATGATCATGTGATAAAGGACTTGAAGTAAGGAAGAAAAAAATGTAATTGGGGAGCAGAAGACTTGTGCTTTTGGATTGATAACAAGGCTAGTAGGTCATAAGACTGTGTCTCTTTTATGCTACAGCCATGCGTTGGTAGAAGCCAAAACAGGACAGTATGATAAATCATAATGATCCTCTGACCAAATAAACGTATTGATAATGAGTTTAGATGATAATCACTTAGCAGCAAGGTTACTTGCTGATATTGGTAAAAATATGAAACACATTTGGCACGGAAATTGCGTTCTTATGTAGGCACTACACAATAATAAGGAGTTGAGAGATGGGAACACAACAGATTATGGTGCTCGTTATCGGCGTAATAGTTGTCGGTCTTGCTATATCCGTTGGCTTTGTCGTATTCAACTCTGGGGCATATAATTCCAATAAAACCGCCATTGCTACAGATATGCAAGAAATGAGTACCAAGATGATGCAGTACTGGTTATTGCCTACCTCCATGGGAGGCGCGAATAAAAGCATCTCGAACGTCACAATCGCAAGCGTAGGTGCAGCTCTTGGGTACACGGAAGAAGGCGGTGTATATAGGTTTGTAAATGACAATGGAGAATTCAGAGTGCTGAGTGCGGAAAATGGGATAGCAGTGATCGGAGCAATTGGAACAGCATCCAAAGGTGATAAATTTCCTTACGCCGAAATGACTGTAGATCTCATGACTCAGAGTATAGAAACAGAGTTATCGGAAGCAGAAGGCTTTTAGCAGATAGAGTGAGAGTTAACAGAAAAGCTGTTGTCGGATAGGCAACAGCTTTTCTGTTTATAAGATAACTGACCGGAATCGCAGGAATCTTGCCAGCGTGCGTGTGTTGACGGCGATACCGCATTTCCCCCTTTTACTCATCAGGGATGGGTTAAACAGCTAATTAGCAAATTAGCTGTTGGGATTGTTTCGCTACACTACCTTAACATCTTTTTCGTGCTCGCCACTAATACAATATCTTCCTGCTGGCTAACGTTTAAGTTGGCTATGCTAACCTGCCTCTCGTAAGTCTGATAACCCGGTTTGGTTACAATAAGACTGAACTGCTGTGGGATTTCATAATCTCCTAAGTTTTCACCCATAGCACCTGTATAGTGAATAATGGTGCCAAACTGAAAGTACTTCTGGTAGGATATTTTGTAACCTGTTGTAGATGAACGGACCACCGGCTCATTCGCAAGAGCACTATCGTTCATTAATATATCAATTGTCTTGTCGAAAAGTATGGTTCCTTCGGGTGTTCTGGCAGTTAACTGTGCCTGATAAACGCCACTACAAACTTTTGCTCCATTACTGTCACGCCCATCCCAATGTATTTGATGATAACCTGGTGCAACTAAGAATGTTTTTATCACGCCAGAGAAAAGGCTTTTGATTTGAAGCGAAACATTGCTTGGCTGAGCAGGAATTTCACATGGTATTGAGCAATCGGCGTTAGTTGGATTAGGATAAACATTTCCCAATGCCAATTGTGTGGGAAGTTCAGGTATTTCTTCGCCATCTACGTAAACAATAGTTGGTCCAAAAAAAGATGTTGTCCCATCCTTTACTACTACCTCCAACCAGTAGTAGTAGGTGGTGTGGTTTACCACCTCACAATCAGTAAAAGAATAGGAAGTGGCTTGGCTAGTGTTAGTGGCGTTGATTAACGTGGGGGTAATCTGGTATGCAGAACCCACATCAGTCGATTCGCCTCTATACAGGTTGAATCCGTAGAGGTTTGTCTCAGATTCTGTAACCCAGGTAAGCTTCACATCGTATTGTGGAGTTATTGTTGCAGTAAACGAGCTTAGCTCCACAGGCAAGGTGGTATCACCCACCGCAATTCTGTAAAACCCAAAATCGACATATATGTTGGCATCGGTGATAATATTGCCATCCTCATCCCTAACGAAGCCGAACAGTGAATAATCCGTGTCCCCGGGAGGGGGATTCTCACCTTCGGTGGTTTGCTTGCAGGACATTAGTAAAACCAAAACAAAGCAACAAACGAGTATCAATGCTGCATACTTCATGTTTTCCTCCTTGATCGCAGATGCCTTTTATTTACAAAAGCTAAGGCATGTGCAGAATTGCTAAAGTGATAATAGATGTCAAGATAAAACGTGTGACAAGAAATCGTTTGACAAATATGCAGCGCACGAGCAGCCTGCTCAGCATGGATAATTGTGGAGGAAGAATGAAAAGACTGATCATAATCTGCATGATGTTAGCCGTAATTGGTGGTGTGTTTGCCGAGCGTAAAGCTTTGGTGATTGCCAATTCGGCATACGGAAGTGTGAACATAAACAGCGCTATTGCCGATGCAGACTCCATGGAAGCTGCACTGACAGCACTGGAATTTACCGTGCTAAGGCGCAACAACCTTAGATTAACCGCAATAACCGCAGCAGTGGATAGCTTTGCACAGCGGATAAGCTCTACGGACGAGGTGGTGGTATATTATAGCGGGCACGGCACCAACGCAGGTGGAGTAAACTATATTGTTCCTTCGGGAGTAAATCTTGGCATATCGCAGGTATTTGCCAAGACAGCATATAGCCTTAATACTCTTACGCAGAAGCTTAAACTGGCAAAACGCTCTCTCATTATCCTGGAAGCATCACGATCCTGGGGACTGACGGGCAGTAAAGCAGTGCCCAAGCCCTTTGTGGGGATGATACCGGTATCAGCCAAACAGGTTATCATCTCGGCTGCTCAACCATCCAAAGTAGTGTCGCTAAACCAAGGGACGCAAAGCACTTTCACAAAGTCCCTTATAGAACGCATTACTACCTCCGAAGAAGGATTCAATAGTGTGTTCCCCTTGGTTGCATCAGATGTTATGGCTCGCACCGGCAAGCTGCAACAGCCTTGGGCTTCAGGTACATTTGACGGGGATTTTTACTTCTTTACCTCAGAGATGAAGGTAAGGTGGAAAGGCAATTATTTCGAAGAAGGAGTGGATGGAGGCGGAAGCCTATCCTGGTAAGCCAATATTCATGGCTTGCTTAACTCCCTGATTTCGGTGGCGGTTTGTGCTGCGCCGATTTCGTCACCACTTTGCAGTTTAAGGGTATGGATGCGCTCCAGACACTGTAATGCAGCTTGGATATCCCCCTGCTCCTGATGTGTAGCACTTATATTTCCCAGTACTTTCAGCAATTCCTGATAATCATTCATTTGCTCTGCCAGGTGCAGCTTTGCCAAGAGCAGTGGCATCGCAGAAGCATAGTCTTTTAGCTGCATTTTGGTGAATCCCAGGTTCCCCAGCGCGATGGATTCTTCTTTTAACAGGCGGTGCGCAATGGCTATATTAAGACTGTCACCAAAGAACTGCTCTGCTTGTGGGTAATCCTTGCGGGCAAGGGCAATCATTCCCAGATTGCTAAGGCTTTTTGCCTGGCGTTGGGGATCGTTTATCGCTCTGGCAAGCTCCAGGCTTTCCTCTTGCATGGCACTAGCTTGAGTAAAATCCTGCTTCTGGTAATACCAGTTGCTAAGGTTACTGGTGGCAATGCAAGATAGCAAGGTATCATCAAGCTTATCTGCAATGGCTTTTGCCTTGGTGAGATGGGTGTAAGCAGCGTCCAAATCCTGCTGATAGAAGGCAGCAATGCCAAGAAAACGGTGTGCACTGAAGCAAATTTCCGGTGCATCAAGCTGTTGAGCGGCGGATAGAATGTTTTGCACCTCCGGGATGGCTTGCTTCCGCTCTCCGGTTAGCCACTTTATATCGGCTATTTTTATCCTTACATCTAGCCTCTTGGTCTCAGTTATACTAGCCATATCCAGCATCTGACAGTATAGCTCCAATGCCTGGGTATTGTTATAAATCCTGGCTGCACTTGCTGCTGCTTTATCCAGATATACCAGTGCTTTATCGCTGATTTCTGCCTTGTTGAAGTGGTTTGCCAGCACGAAATAGAATTCGTCCAGGCGTTCGGGATACAGCTGTTCAATAGCCTCTCCACACAACTGATGCAGGACTTTACGGTTCTCCAGCAGCAGGGTTTGATATGCTACTTCGCGGGTGGTGATATGCTTGAAAAAGTAGGCGGAGTAATCGAAGCCAAGGGAACGGAAGATAAGGCTTTGCTCCTCCAGGCTGGTCAGTGTAGCCTCGATATTCATCGGCTCATGCAGCTTGGATTCTATATAGCGAAGTATCTCCACAAAGAAATCCTGCCCAATCACCGAAGCCTTGTAAAGCAGCATTCTTAGTGCTACCGGAAGCCTATCCAGGCGAGTTTGGATCAGCGCGTGCAGGTTGGCGGGAACAGGGAAATCACGCAGCTCGTTGAGGGGAATACTCTCTATATAATTGCACCATTCCTCCAGATAGAAGGGATTGCCTTCAGATAGCAGAATAACCTTATCCAGCGCGTCTTCAGTAATGTCTCTGCCGGTGGTCTGGCTTTGGAGAAGGGTTCTTATCTCGGCTTGTTCAAGGGGCTTTAACTGGATTTCAGATGTGCTGCTTAGTTTTGCCAGATAGGGCGGAAGGGCGTATTCCATGCGGGACATCAGCACCCACATAATTACAGGGCTATCGTCCTTATGAGAGTAATTATTTACAATGTTTTCCAGCACTCTGCCGGATGCTTCATCCATCCAATGCAGATCGTCAAGTATGATTATAAGTGGCTTGGAAGCTTGGGCTGCTTGCTTGGCAATATGGCGGATAAAGGTTTCTACCGCGATGAAGAGGTGATTTAACAGGTCTGTCCCGCTTTGCCTAAGGCGGGGATCATCCAGCTTTATCTCCAGAAGAAAGGCAATGAGGTTCTTGATATCTGTTAGTTCTTGTTTATCCTGTTCATCCATGTTGGCACAAAGCCTTACAAAAGCTGCATCTAGCTTGTTAAGTTTAACTTCGGGTGCTTCGTTTAGCTGAACCTGTAGATATACCTCAAGAATCGAGCTGAACAGGTTTAAGGGGGCGGGACTTATCGCGCTGCAAGCACCATGCAGGAATACCGCCAGCTCTGAATGAGAGCGTTCAACCTCGTAAACCAGGCGGGTTTTCCCCAGCCCTGCTTCACCTTTTATGTGCACTATGGGAGTTTGCGTAGGGATAGATTGGGTGATAAAAGTATGTAGCTTGGCAAGCTCCGCTTCCCTGCCGATAAAACGGGTGCTATGATTGCGGTGGTGCAACGATCCCTCGAATTTGGGGGATAACACAGTGTAGCACTCAATCGGCTCGTCAAAGCCCTTTACGCTCTTTTCCCCCACGGATTCGAACTCAAAGCTGCGGGTAACCTGCTTCATAGTGGACTGGGGGAGCATGATTTGGTTCACCGGGGCATTGGATTCCATGCGGGAAGCAAGGTTTACCTCCGGTCCATACACGGTGAAATCGCCTTCCCTGTCTGCCCCCACCTTGCCTACTGATACCAGCCCGGTGTTTATGCCGATTCGCAGTCCCAGTTCCACAGCCTCAAAGCCTGGCTGCTTGCACAGCATCTTGTTATACAGCTTTAGCTGCTGCTGCATCTTGAGGGCTGCCATAATGGCTCTCTCCGTATCCTGCTCGCTGGCTTGCTTGGCACCGAATAATGCCATGATGCCATCGCCCATATATTTATCCACAAAGCCGCCATAGTAGCCTATGCAGCGGGAGAACATCTTCATCAGTTCATCCATCTTCTTGTGGATGGTCTCGGCATCAAAGAGGTTAGAAATACTGCTGAAGCCCCTGATGTCTGCAAAGAGAATGGCTACTTCCCGCAATTCACCCTCACGAAGCTGAAGCTTATCCGAGCTGGGGCTTAACTCGGTTTCCAGATCAAAGAAATCCCCGCCGAAGAGCAGTTCATCGTCTATCATGATTATCTATCCTAAAGTGTTTCAGCCTTCCAACACGGCATAAGCGATGGCATAGTCCTTTTCGTGAGAGAGGCTTACATACACTTCTTTAATGTTATTGTTTATCATCATCTGTTTAGCTGCTCCATGTAGTATAATCTTAGGGCAACCTTTATCATCAGGCACAACCTCAATATCCACCCAGTTTATGATGCCATCCCAGCCGGTTCCTAATGCCTTCATCACCGCTTCCTTGGCAGCAAAGCGGGCTGCAAAGCTCTGGGGCGGGTTAGCTCTTCCCTGGCAATAAGAGATCTCCTGTGGTGTGAATATCTTCTCCACAAAGCGATCGTTAGCTTCAATAGCTTTCTTGATGCGGCTGATGGCGATTATATCCGTTCCGATGCCAACAATCACGGCTTACAGCTCCTTTCCAGATTCAAAAGGTATTGCTTCACATCCGTTCCTCCGGCAAAGCCGGTTAACTTTCCCGTGGAGCCGATTACTCTGTGGCAGGGCAGCAATATGGCAACCGGGTTTCTGTTTAAAGCTCCGCCTACTGCACGGGCAGCTTTGGGTTTGCCAATGCGACCCGCTAATTCGCCATAAGTAATTGTCTCTCCATAAGGTATCTTCAGCAGCTCTTCCCACACCATAAGCTGAAACACGGTTCCGGTGGCGAAGTAGGGGAGATCAAACTCTCTCAGTTCCCCCTCGAAATATGCGTCCAACTGACGGAAGAGTTCCTTTTCCATAGCTGTAGCCGGTTTACTGGGGTTTTGCTTGGCGCAGAAATCCACGCTGATAATGGTATCCTCTTCCAGCTCGATGATCAGATACACTGCTTCTGACGGGGCGCGGTAGAATAAGCGTTTATCCATGTTTACCTCTTCTATATCCAGAGTTTTATGCAAAGGATTCACAGCTTTAGCTATGAACCACACATTGTTCCACAACCTAACGTCTAACGCTTAGCGTTTAACGCTGACAGACAAGCGTAATCGTGATATAACGAAGCCCCTTCCTATCAGAAGATAAGAAGGGGCTAAGATGTGTGATAGGTAACTATGCAGTAAATCTTCTGCGTTCTTTAATTCTTCCCGCTTTACCCTGGGCACTGCGCAGATAGAACAATTTCGCTCTGCGAACCTGACCATGGCGCACGATCTCAAGCTTGTCGATATTTGGTGAGCTTTGAGGGAATATCCTCTCCACTCCGATTCCGCTTGATACCTTACGGACGGTGAAGGATTTGGAAACGCCAGCGCCGCGCTTTTGAATCACGATGCCTTGAAACACCTGTATGCGTTCCTTGCTACCTTCTTTAATTTTATAATGGACTTTCACTGTATCGCCAACGCGATAGTCCGGAAAGTCGGTTCTGATTTGGTCTCTGCCAACTTGTTGCAGAATATCCATTTGGGTTTCCTCCCATATATATACTCGGAAGAAATCTACCGGCGTTTGCCAAGGTGAGTGGACAAATCAACTGGTATATAGTTTGTCCATTGCTGAGCCTTATTTATCAGGCTATGCCTGGTTAACAAAGCTGCATGCGTATCCTTATCAATCGCTTTGGGTATAGGTATTTCTCTTCCTGCGTTGTAAACTGTATTAGTCTGTTAAAAGATCGGGTCTGCGGGCTTGGGTGAGGGCTTCTGCCTCATCTTCCGCCCACTTGGCTATTGCTTTGTGATTGCCGTTAAGCAATACTTCCGGGACTTTTAGCCCCATAAAACTTTCGGGACGGCTGTAACAGGGAAACCCAAGTTTGGGGGTGCTGAACGAATCGCTTGTCGCGCTTTCGATATCACCCAAAACACCGGGAATCAATCTGCTAACCCCATCCATAAACGCCATCGCTGCCAATTCTCCGCCGCTAAGCACATAATCGCCAAGTGACAGCTCATCGCTAACACAAAGGTCACGGATGCGCTGATCTATTTCCTTGTAA
>CAYSGM010000017.1:18786-32670 GCA_964430595.1 uncultured Candidatus Cloacimonas sp. | reverse complement strand
TCGTATTTGTTCTAAGTCAATTCTTTCTTATACACCACTCTTTAAGACGTTACCTGGGAGCGTAAGATTTATTGAAGAGGGAAGGAGGAAAAGTGGGTTTTGGGGCTTGTGGACAAGAAAATGCAGGGAAAGTGGAAGTATTTTTCACCAAAACAGCAAAATAGGGGGAGAAAACAGCATATATATTATAAGGGGGTTAAACGTTAGACGTTAGATGTTAGACGTTTATTTCCTGAAAGGAGACAAGATGAAAGTCGGTTTTAATGATGGTATGGGCATACTCAGCGGGAAGTTCAGCGAAATTGTGTATTGTTACAGTCGCAGGTATGGCTATAAGTATGCCAGAAAGCGGGTTTATCCCACCTTGACCAGTGTGAATGAAGCGATCGGCAGCAAGTCTGCAAATATCTGGCGGTTGGAGCCTTCGGACGCTTACAAGCAGGATTTGCGGGACTATGTGCAGGCATTTGACGGGATGCGGAACAACTACCGCATGCCGCTTAGGTCGTGGAGTTGCCTATACACCAAGCTGATGTATGCGCTGGAGCGGGCATATCCCGGGGTGGATTTGCGCAGCATAACCCGACAGGAGATCTATGATAACGACCTGCCTTGCATAAGTATAAAGAAAGCGGTGGAGGCAGGGCTGCTAAATCCTGTGAAAGGTTGGGAGGGCTTAGTCAGCGAAATTTAGAAAATATAGCTTATCGATAATAGTGAATGATTGAACCTCCCGTGAAAGCCAGTGTCTTTATTTAACAAATCAGTAAATAATTATTGCTCATGGAGCGACGTTATCTATGATCTATCTTAAATTCAAATGGAATGAAAGTCATGCAACCTACCGGTTCATCTTCCAGAACAGCAGGTTGAAACTTAATTTTGCGGGCTGATTCCTTGGCAGCTTCATCAAGCCCGGGAAAAGATCTTAGCACAAAAATATCCCCTATGCTGCCATCCCTACATAATTCGACAACCAATATTACTGTGCCCTGTAGTTTTGCATTCCTTGCTTCTGTCGGGTAATCAGGTATAATCTCATTAAGGGGAACTGGAGGTTTTTCGTAACACCACCTGAATATATCTATTTGAGGTATTTCACATTGTGTATCAGGATCATCGGGATCCTTTGGCCAAGCTGAAAATAAGTATTGTTTCGCATTCTGCTTTCGTTGACTCATGAAAGCCTGTATTGTTTTGGTAAAGATATCTGTTTTTCCCTGAATCATATCACCACTTTTCATGTGATCACTGGAGTTTAAAAACATTGTATTTATTGCCTTCAGCTCAATCACAGAATAGTGCTGTTTGATTATGGGCAGACATGCTGCCTTAAAGTATTTGATCCTGCTCTGAGTGAGGTATCCAACCCGTAGATCATATTTTGCTCTATCCCAATATGTAGTTCCTATGAACCAATTCTCCACGAGAGAATCAATATGAGCATAAACCTCAGGTCTTATCACATTGTCCAATGCGTTATGGATGAGAGAATCTGAATAGCTTAGGTTAAAATATTCCAAAGCGAGTTCATCATGCAGGTCAACCCCGAATAGCGGTATTGATAGCAAAGCCAATATTATCATGATGCTAAACTTCATATCTTCGCAACTCCCGTGGTAAGTTTT
Organism: uncultured Candidatus Cloacimonas sp.; assembly: GCA_964430595.1. Classification (GTDB taxonomy): domain Bacteria; phylum Cloacimonadota; class Cloacimonadia; order Cloacimonadales; family Cloacimonadaceae; genus Cloacimonas. The sequence goes on along the minus strand of CAYSGM010000017.1, from coordinate 31,042 downwards.
GTTAAGATACACTAATCATTATTGTATTCATTGTGTCAAGGGTAATGCGACAGTGGTAATCCCGAATTGCATTAAAAAGAACTGGATGCCAGCCTGCGCTGGCATGACGGAGTGTCTGGGCGGTAATGACAAAAAGGTAAAAGCGAAAAGAGCTTAGCTCTAATCCTGCGCTTGTAGTATCTCCAGCACCCGCTCGAAGATATAACCTACGTGGATACGGTTGGTTAGATCCAGCTTCTCTACGTCTATTTCCAGGACAGGGGCATGATGGAAACCGAGCTTTACTACATTTGAGCCATAGTCTTTATACCAATGGTTCAGGTTGTTGATTTCGGTTAGGCTCCAGCCTCCTTCTATCTCCATTTCCCTTCCGCGTTGCTGGATGCGTTCCCAAGCCAGGGAGGGACTGCCATGCAACAGGATTATCAGGTCGGAGGAGGGGAGCTGGCGGTTCACAGTTTGGAATTGGGTGATGAGGTTGTCCAGCTCGTCGTCCGTAAGCAAGCCGTCGGCATGGAACTGATTGCAGAAAACCAGCAGGTCTTCCGGCAGGGAACGGTCTTTCACATAGCTTCCGTTGCCGCTTTTACCAAGTTTACGCTGCTGGGCTCTCATTTCCAGAAAGTGGAGCTGGAGGTTGTAGCAATAGGTTTTTTTATCGCCCAAGAACTTCTCTAAAAGCGGGTTCTCTTCCGGTCTTTCATACAAAGTGTTTATCTTAAGGCTGCGTCCCATAATGGCGGTAAGGGTGGATTTACCCAATCCCACATTGCCGGCTATGGTAATCAACTTGGGGTGTTCGAGCAGGTATTGTTCCAGATTGCGTTCCACATCGATAGCCTTTAGCGTAGCTTCGGTTTGGGGCAGGCTTACCCATTGGCTGATTCCAGGACTGGAGACGCGTAGCTGTAGGGCTTTTACCTGTTCTGCCACAAGGTTCACGGTGCGACGCTGCCATTCTGCCTTGTCCATAGCCTTGTCCGCATCGATAACAAGCACGGGACAGCCCACATGATGAGCGATGAAATCCTCGTAGAGATTGTTTAGCAGTTCCAGATATTCCGGCGGGATAGAAAGTTCGCTTGCTCTGCCTCTTTCGCGAATTCTTTCGCGGAGAGTGGGGACATCTGCCTTGAAATACACCAGGAGATCGGGTTCTTTTATCTGTTCGGTCATCAGGCGATAGGTGCGCTGATAGGCGATGAATTCTGGTTCGCTCATGTTTTGCAGGATGCGTTGTGCTTTGCCAAAGATGTGATAGTCTTCGGCTAAAGTGCGGTCTTCCAGCACAATCCCGCGGCAGGAATGGATAAGCTTCTGGCGATCCAATCTGCCATTGAAGAACTCTATTTGAGCCATGAAGGCATTGGCAACGGGATCGCGGTAAAATGCATCAAGCACAAGAGGATTGAATTTCTCCGGAAAGGCATAAACGCCTTCGGTGCCGTTGGGTTTTGGATATACTGAGGTAAGAACCTTGTTGAGCGGTGCTGTGCTTGCAGCTTCTATAAATGTGGATTTGCCCACGCCGATGTTTCCCACTATGCCAATGCGGATGTTCTCCATTGTTGTTCCTCTTTAGCTAAACTTTCCTCCAGAAATCCGGTGGCAGTTTACGCGTCAAGACATTCTTTCGGGTTAAACGTTAGACCTTAGAGGTTAGACGTTTGGCAGTAGCGGACTAGGTGAGGAGTAAAGTTATTGACAATATTGGGGAGCATCACAATTCTTGGTTCATGATGAATAGGTTGTTACTGCTGGCTTTGTTGATCTTTGTGCTGTGCGCTTCTGCTATGGCAGATACGGGGCAGGAAGCGGAGGTGCGGCAGCTTTTGGAGCTGGCAAAGCAGAACCTTGGCACTTCCATGGATAAAGCTGTGGATTATTCCAGCCGGGCTTTGCTGTTGGCGCAGAAATACCGGCTGCCCTTAGAGACGGCGCAGGCGCAGCTGTATCTGGGCAGGGGCTATCATCAGGCGGGGGTGTATGACCAGGCTATGAAGCGATGTGCAGAAGCGCTGAAAGGCTTTGAGGCAATTGATAACCAAAAAGGGATTGCCGATACCTATGAACAGATGGGCAACATCTACTACCGCTTGCAGAACGCCGCGCAGGTGCAGGAGTGCTATAACAAATCCCTTGCCATTCGCAGGAAGCTGAATGACCCGGCAGAACTGGCAGATGCGCTTAACAACATCGGCATCACGCAATTGCACTACCTGAACAATCCGGAGCTTGCCCTAAAATACTTTCAGGAAGCTTTGCAGAAAAGCAGGACGGCAAAGCATAAACCCGGGATAGCACACTCGCTGAACAACATCGGGAATTACTATCTGATGCAGTGGGATATCGCAAAGTCCATGGAATATAATCAGCAGAGCCTGGAGTTGTATCGCGAAATTGGGGATAAGAACCGGCAGGCGATAAACACGCTGATCGTGGGCTACCTGCATCAGCTTTCTGGGGATGATGCCTTGGCGGAGAAGCTTTATTTTCAAGCGATTCGCTTAGCACGGGAGACCCAATCACCTGCTACGATAAGGGACGCGAATCTGAACCTCTCCGCCTTGTATGAAGACAGGGGAGATGAGCTTAAACACCTGAGGTTTTATCAGGAATATGCCATAATAGCCGATAGCATCATGAGCGTGGAGACAAACCGCAATCTTGCCAATTTGCAGACTCAGCATGCCGTGGAAAAGCGTGAGCTGGAGAACCGGATCTTACGGCTGGATATACAAAAGCAGCGGATAATCCTGGCGTCACTACTGCTGTTCTGCCTGGCGATTTTGGTGGGCTTGCAGCTTATCAACCGGGAACGGCGCAGATCGGATAAGCTGCTACTGAACATCCTGCCCAGGAAAGTGGCTAAAGAGCTTAAGACACAGGGCTATAGCATTCCGCAGACCTTCCCGGGGGTAAGCGTGCTGTTCTCGGACTTTGTGGATTTCACCAGGATATCCGCCACAATGCCGCCGGAAGCATTAATAGCGAAGCTTTCGGAGCTGTTCACGGAATTCGACACCCTGTGTGAGAACTACGGCTGTGAACGCATCAAAACCATCGGCGATGCATATCTGGCGGTATGCGGATTGCCTCAGGCTTATCCAGACCATGCGCAGAGGATGTTTGGCTTGGCTAAGGAGATGATGGCGGTAGTAGCGAGGCACAACGCCAATAACCCGGAGCCCTGGCAGATACGCATAGGCTTGCATTGCGGAGCTGTGGTGGGCGGTATTGTGGGGACAAAGAAGTACATCTATGATGTATTCGGGGATGCCATTAACACCGCCAGCAGGATGGAATCCAACAGCATCGCCATGCGGATAAATGTATCGGAGGATTTCTATTTGCAGGTTGGGGATGCGGAGCAGTTCGATGCTCCCCGCAGCATGGAAGTGAAGGGCAAAGGGGATATGAAGATGTTCTATGTGAAAGAGGGGGATTCCAGCACCCTATCTTAAGCCATAGCGTGATCTTGTTGCGCCTCGTTTGTATGCTGCTCCTGTTCAAAACCCGGTCATTTTCCTTCCATGAATCACAGTATCATTGCAAATTTATTAGAGATAAAACCTGCAATGAACCCGTAATGATACTGTAATTGCAGCAAGGAAAGCGAAAACATACGAAAACTCTTGACGGATTACTATCACTCGTGTTAGGGGAACAAGACTTGCTTTGTATAGTAAGTAAATATGTCACATATGGATACGTAAATGAAAAGAATAGTGCTGCTAGGCATATTATTGCTTGCCTGCTTGAATGCAATTGCTTTGAGCGTAACAATAGAGATAAATCCACAAGGTTGGGAACAAAGCCGGAATGGAGCACAGCATCATGTTATCCTGGAGCCGGGTATGCCGATGTTGCCTTTTGTGCCGGTGGGTGTTTTGCTGCCCTTTGGAGAGAGGTATGCGGGAGAACAGGTTGATCTCAGCCAAGCGCGCTTACAGGCTTCGCAGGTAGATATTGCCATCGCGGGTGAGCAATTACCCATTTCCCAAAGCAGCAGCTCGGCACAGGCAAAGCATGAAACTTACATCCTGGAAAACAGGCTATATCCTGGGCAAGACTATCTATATCTGGGAACACAGTATTACCGTGGCTACCAGATTGCCTTGTTTAACCTGTATCCTTACAAGTATAATCCTGTAACGAAGCAGCTTTATAGCTCTACCACAGCAAGCATAAGCATAAACAGCAGCTTTGACGCCGTGGAAGCGCAGTATCAGGCAGGCTTTCTTACCCCCAATGCGGAAACGCTGGAAACTTTGGGGACAATGATAGCCAATCAGGAAGCCATATCCAGCTATAATGCTGCGGGGCAATATCGCAATATCCAAGCCCCAAACAGATTGATAGACCTTACTAACCCCAAGAAAATGATCATTATCACGGACAGCCAACGGGTGAGTTGGTTTGCAGAATATGCTGCCTGGCGCGAAACGAAGGGGATAAGCAATGCTATCTATACTATGGAAGATATCCTGGCAAGCTATCCAGGCACCGATAATGCAGATAAGGTGCGTAACTTTATCATCCACGCATACCAGACTTGGGCGGTTAGCTCCGAACCACTGCAGTATGTGATTCTGGGCGGTGATGATGAGATTGTGCCGGAGCGTGGAGCTTATGGTCAGGTGGGCGATACCGTTGACTCACGGATGCCGGTGGATATGTATTTCAGCAATCTGGATGGAAACTGGAATGCCAACCTGAATAATATCTTTGGCGAAGTGGCGGATGATACCGATTTGATCCCGGAGATTCATATCGGTAGATTTCCTGCGGAGACTAATGCAGAATTCGCAAACATCTTCCGCAAGACGATGTATTACACGGATGCCAACACTTTCAGCAATAACTTTGCCCTCTTTATGGGGGAAAATCTGAATATGAATCCCATTACCTGGGGTGGTGACTACAAGGATGATGTGGCGCAATACCTGCCCGGGGAATATAATCTGCAAACCCTGTATCAGCGGGATGGAACCTATAGCGGCACCACCGTGCAGAGCGCGATAAATAACGGTGCCGGGATCATGAACCACATGGGGCATGCCAACGAGGTAAGCCTGATCGGGCAATCCAATTATAGCGTGGATAACATGGTGAATAGCGAGTACGGCTTCCTGTATTCACAAGGATGCTATCCTGCTGCCTTTGATAATAGAACTTCGGAGGCGGGAGAGGCGATTGGTGAGCACCTGGTTACCGCTAATGGGGCGTTATTTGCCTTTATCGGCAATACTCGCTATGGCTGGTATATGCCGGGGAGTATAAATGGGGCTTCGCAGTATTATGACAGACAGTTCTTTAATGGCATGTTTTACCAGAATAAGCCACAGCTTGGCAAGGCGTTAACATATTCTCGCCAGCAAAACCTCAATTCAGCTCTGTCCAATGACGTGATGCGTTGGTGCTATTATGAGGTGGTGCTGTTTGGGGATCCCTCTATCTCCGTGAAGCCAGCAGATCCGTTATTGCCCTTGCTTAGCCTGGAAAGCTATGGCTTTAGCGATGTGGATGGCGATAATGATGGCACTATTAATCCCGGTGAACTGATTAGGTTCGAACCGGTGGTGATGAATCATCCCGAATGGGCGACAGCAAGTAATGTTGTGGTACGGGTGATATCAGCACCTCCCGGAGTTGTGGTGATGGGACCTTGTATCTCTGTAAGCCAGATTAACCCCGGGGGAACAAGCCCTTTAGGTGCCTTTATCCATTTGCAGCTTCCTGAGGATATTGGCTTTGGAACCTATAACATCAAGGTGGAGATAGAATCCTTACACCCGCAGACATCCCTTAGCACCGGAATAAGAAAATATACTGCCGATATGCAGATAACCTTGCTGGATAATAGATTCCCCTGGGAAAGCTCTATCACGGTGAAATCTGCCCCTATCATAGGGTTTTTTGATAACGAAATTGGCTTGGATATTCTAACCGTGGATGCTTATGGAACCGCCTCCGTGATCGGCAATGATGGCGAACTAAGCAACAGTTTTACTGCGCCTGAAACCATGAACATCAACCGAAGCTTTGCCGGTGGTGCTATAGACATGGAAGCCGGTATAGACCTGGCCTTTTGCAGCAGAACCGGCGACATTTATGCCTGCTCCCCCAGCGGGGAAAGCATCTTTACTTTTAATGCGGATACATCCTTTTTGCACACTCCGGTGTTAGCTGATCTAAATGGTGATGGTTACAGCGAAACCATAGCCGGAGGTTTGGATGGCAAGATCTATGCCTTGCAACCGGATGGGTATATGCCCTATGGATTTCCTGCGGAGCTGGGGGCATCGTTTCAGAGTGAACTTGCTGCCGCAGATTTTGATGCTGATGGCGACTTTGAGATAGTGGCGGGGACTTCTGCCGGAAATCTGTATATAATAGGTGGCTTAGGTGAGATACTACCCGGCTTTCCGGTGCAGCTAGGCTCTGCAATCACCGGTTCTCCCACGATCACAAATGATAACCGCATAGTTTGCTCCACGAACTCACACATCTTCATTGTAAGCAGTGCGGGAGAGATAATCAGCACGCGCGCTATCAGTTCCAGTATCGCAGGTGGATTTGCCATCGGAGATATTAGCTCGGATTATGCGGGAATAGATGTGGCAGGGGTTAGCAGTAGCGGAACGCTTTACGCTTTTCGTAGCAATGGGGTGGATTTACCGGGCTTCCCGGTGGAAACAGAAGTGAACTTTACCTGCCCGCCATTACTGGCAAATCTGGACACCGATCCGCAACTGGAGATTGTGCTGCAAAGCTATGATAACTCGCTTTATATCTACAATCACGATGGCAGTATTGTGGGTGGCTATCCCTTTGTAAATGATCTTAATGGCAGCACTCCGGGAACATTGGTGGATTTTGATGTAAATGGCGTTGCGAAGTTAGTGGCAGGATATGCGAATGGAGTGATAGTTTATAACCTGCGTGCACCGGTGGGAGGGCTTGCACCATGGATAAGTTACCGTGGTGGTACCCAGCGTCAAGGTTCTTTTGCCTCCACAGGTTTCGTTGCCAGCCAGGATGATGTGCAGATCGCAACACCCAATGCGTTGATGCAAAACTACCCTAATCCCTTTAATCCCAGCACTACGATAAAGTATAGCCTGGCTAACGAGGCTTTGGTAAGCTTGGATATCTATAATGTGAAAGGACAGAAAGTGCGCCGATTGATAAATGGAATCCAAACCCATGGAGCGCACACGGTGCTTTGGGATGGAAGGGATGAATCTGGTAGAAGCGTTGCCAGTGGGATTTATAACTACCGGCTAACGCTGGATAAACAACAAATAGAACGAAGGATGCTGCTGCTAAAATGAGAATAGCTAAGAACATAGATACAATCCGCACATCGATTGACAATCGACTAGCCAAGCTTGGACGCCAAGGGGAAGAGATTATCCTGCTTGCCGTAACTAAAACACAATCTGTGGATGCCATAGAAACTGCATTGCAATCCGGGATTACGCATTTTGGAGAGAATAAGGTGCAGGAAGCAATGCGAAAGCTGCCCCTAGTCCAATCTCCCTATCAGGGATTTCATTTCATTGGGCACCTGCAAAGCAACAAAATAAACCAGCTACTAAGCTTGAAGCCATACCTGATACATTCTGTAGATTCTGTGTATATTGCCCAAAAGCTACACCTTGCCTTGGGAAGAACAAATAGGTTTCAGGATATCCTGATCCAGGTGAACATCAGCGAGGAAGCCACCAAGAGCGGGGTAAGCTTTTCCAATGCCATAGAGTGCGTGGAGGAAATCTCCCGCTATAGCACTTTGTGTATTAAGGGGCTGATGACGATAGGCAAAATGGATAAGCCGGAAGTAAGCCGTCCCTTGTTTGCGCAGATGAAGGTGCTGTTCGACAAGATTAAAAAGATGGATATTCCAAACGTGCAGATGGATTATCTATCCATGGGCATGAGCCACGATTACTTAATCGCATTGGATGAAGGAGCTAATCTGCTGCGTATTGGCAGTGCTATCTTTGGGCAAAGAAGCTACGGAGAGCGTTCGTGAGCTATTTAATCGCATTCATCATCATATGCTTATCCTATTTGTATGGGTGCTTCTCAACTGCCAGGATGATTACCAAGGGCGTCCGTTCGCTGAATATATACAAAATCGGGACAGGATTGGCAGATACGGAAAACATATACGCCAATATCAGCAAACCTCTGGGAGTATTAGTAGGAGCTCTGGATGCAGCTAAGGCGTATTTCTTCCTGTTATTGATCGAAATGCTGTTAAGAGTGATAGACAATGCCGGAGCAATAGAAGGAATCTCTACGCTATACCAGCGTAATGTGATGCTGCTGTATGGCATGGGTATGCTGATTGGGCATTGTTTGCCATTTACAAACCACTTTAGGGGCGGGAGAGGCATATTTACCTATATGGGTTTTGTGGCATACTTTGCTTTCTATCCCATGCTGATAACCGCGGTTATAGCCTGGATACTGGTAATCAGGTTCCATCAGATACGCTTCACCCAGTATATGATCGTAATCTTACCGGTTGTGCTATTCCAAATCTTCTATTCTGTAATTCCTGCTTTCCGCAGAGAATTACCCCCATACTTTGTTCCCATTATGCTTGGCATAGCCGTATTGATGGGGGTATTGAACATTATCGTATCCAAGAAACTTGGTGAAATCTAGATAAACTTAGGAAGTAGTTAGATGATTAAAATTGTTCCGGTTGATAGCCCCAAGCTGTTGCACAGATTTATAATGCTGCCTTTTGAGCTGTATAAGAATGATCCTAATTGGGTAGCTCCGCTGATTAACGAGCAAAAGAAGTTCTTTAACCCAAGCAAGAATCCTTATTATCTGCATTCGGAAGTAAAGCTGTTTTTAGCTTTAAAGGATGAAAAGGTAGTGGGCAGGATATCTGCTCATTCCAACACGCAGCATAATAAAGAGCATAACGAGAACATCGGCTTCTTTGGCTTCTTTGATTGTATCGACGATCAGCAAGTAGCCAATGCGCTGTTCGACACTGCTTTTGCCTGGAATAAAGAACGCGGATTTGCCTCCATGAGAGGACCCCTTAATTTCTCTGTAAATGAGGAATGCGGGTTACTGGTGGATGGATTTGATACTCCGCCCATGGTGATGATGCGTCACGACCATCCCTATTACCAGAAGTTGTTTGAGGCGTGGGGATTAACCAAGACAATGGATCTCTATGCTTATCTTAGTATCCACCACGAGATGCCTGAACGGATTAAAAGAGTTGTAGATATCATCACTAAACGCACCGGAGTAAAGATACGATCCCTCTCCCGCGATAAGAAACAAATGAAAAAGGATATCGAGACCGTATTCCAGATTTACACCAAGGCATGGGAGTATAACTGGGGCAATGTACCCATGACCAAAGCAGAGTTTGATCATATTGTAGGAGAACTTTTGCCCATTGCTGATCCTGACATGGTGTTCATAGCGGAGATTGATGGCAAGCCGGCAGGATTTAGCCTGGGATTGCCTAACTTCAATGAAGTGCTAAAAGTAATGCATGGTAGGGTAAACCCCATCACACTATTCAAAGCCATGATCGCCAAGAAAAAGATTAGCTCTGCCAGAGTGATAACCATGGGGATAATAAAAGAGTTCCAGGGTCGCGGGATAGATAGTGTATTCCATTACCACTCCTACAAGAATGGCTTGCCAAAGGGATATGTGCGCGGTGAATTCTCCTGGGTGCTGGAAACCAATACCCTCATGATGCATGTGGCAGAAAAGTTGGATGCCGTGATTTACAAGACATACAGGTTGTATGACAAAGCAATCCCCCAATAATATGTCTCAGGTTTCAGGTGTTAGGTTTCAGGAAGGCAGTTTCCTGTCTGCTATAGACCTTATCACATTAGTCTTTTGTGGCTGGATTCTGGCTTACATGAGCGTTGGTATAAGCAGAACGCATGAAGCCTGGATACACATTCCCAAATACTTGAGCATTGCTGTATCAGTTCTGCTCCTGGCATGGGGAAACAAACAAGCCTGGGTAACGAACAGACCTCGCTTGCGCAGTGCGCTCAGCTTTATCCGCGGGATATATCCGGTGCTACTCTTTGGGTATTTCTTCACTTCCGGTCATGCTTTCAACCGGATTATTGTATCAGACTGGCTTGATCCATGGTTCATGCAGATAGACAAAAGCGTATTTGGGTACTATCCTTCCCTGGAATGGGGCAAATTGTATAGCCATTGGGCAATCCAGGAGCTGTTTCATTTCGCCTATTTCTGTTATTACCCCATGATAGTCGGCTTACCGGTTTATCTGTATTTCAAACAACCGAAGGCATTTAGGGAACTGATCTTTAACCTTACCTTCGTGTTCTACCTCTGCTATACGATCTATTCTGTGCTTCCCACTATTGGGGGCAGGTATATCCCGGAAGCAATGGAGTTAACAAAAACCTACCGCGGTGGCTTGTTTACCCATATCATGGTATTCATCTACAGCACTTCCGATCATCTGGGCGGAGCTTTTCCCAGTAGCCATATCGCCATAACTCTGGTGCTTACTGTGGCGGCTTTGCGGTTTGTGAAGCCCATGGGAATTATGTTCTCGGTTATCGCATTGTTTCTTACAATTGCAACTGTGTTTTGCCATTATCATTGGGCGATAGATGCTGCTGCCGGCATTGTTACCGGGATTGGTGCTTACTATCTGGCAAATTATGCGCGGGCAAGGCTATATCTTGCCGGCTTTCACTGAAGAATATGGAGTTCTAATGTTCCACAAGTGTCTGTTAATCCTCATTACCTGTCTGGTTTGGTGCTCTCTCAGCTCACAAACCTTATTCCCGATCACCTCATACGATTATGCTGTCCCCGAGAACAATGTCTCTCCCATTGCAATGGGAGTTGGAGCTATAAATATTAGCAATAGTGATGATCCTTTTGCTGCTTATTCGAACCCCGCGCTGCTAGCCAGCAACGAGATAAGTTCCTTTTCAACTTCATTCAGGCTTACTAATCCGGATGATATCAGCTTCTGGGATACGGTTAACATCAGTAATTCACTTAAAAGCAAGCAGTTCAAATACTTCGTTCTAAACACTAAACAAGCCTCTTTTGGCTACCAGCCCGTTGCCGGAGTTCATATCAGCGAGCTGAATGCTGATGGCAGCAGCAAATATTATGACTACCAGCTTGATAAGGTGCAGATATCCATCGGCGGAAGCGATAAGAAGTATGACAAACTAAGCGCAGGTTTAAGCATAAAATACCTTTCCGGCAGGCTGGTGTATCTCGCGGAGCATAAAGTGGGCAATCAATTAGTGCGCGATTCTTTCATCGATGATAAGGTAAAGGGCTTCTCAACCGATCTTGGCTTCACCTTCAAGCAAGGTAATTACACCTATGCAGGTTGTGCTTATGATCTGTTATCCAGGCTATGGTGGGAAAACTATGATGCTGTATCCATACAGCGCAGGCTGAGTATGGGCATGGGGCTGGATAGCGGCAGTAGCCATTGGAATGCAGGCGTGCAAAGCCAGATATCACGTAATCCCGAAACCACCTATCATTTTGGGTATGGCTACACCTGGAATTTCAGCCAAAGTGCTCCCACAGCAGAGAACTCTTCCAGACAAACGATGGATATCAGGCTGGGGCTATACAGCAAGGATTTCTACGGAACAGATAACATAAACTACACTTTTGGCGGTGGATACTATTACAAAAACATCCGCTTCGACTTCTCGCTTAACAACACTGGCATGAAAATGTCGGATAGTGAATACCTTTTTGCCCTCAGCTTAGGAATCTAATTGTTCCAGCTATCCTTCCTCAATGCCTCTTTGCTGATCTTTGCGGCTGCTACAATCCTGCCGCTATTGATCTGGCTATTGGCAAAGAAGAAGCCCTTAAGGGTTGTTTTCCCCACACTCAGGTTCATCAAGCTAAGCAAAGAGCAGGAGAAAAGCAGAAGCAAACTGAAGAACATACTCCTTCTGATCATCCGTATGCTTATCATCCTGTTAGTTGCCCTGGCTGTTGCACGTCCCATATTCCGCTCCCCCGGGGTAAAGCCATCCCGTAAACATCCCCCCACTGCCTTAGCTGTTATCCTGGATAATTCATACAGCATGGAATACGCGGAAGGTGGCAAAAGCTCTTTGCAATATGCCAAAGAAGCCATAAGCAAGATAAACACTCTCTCAAATCAGGAAGACAGGCTTATCCTGATAACCTCAAACGAAAGCTGGAACCTGCTGCATGCCCA
>CAYSGM010000017.1:0-18776 GCA_964430595.1 uncultured Candidatus Cloacimonas sp. | reverse complement strand
GGCACTATCCCACCAACCTTAGTAGAGCAAATCGGGGTAACCTACTCTCCCCTCCCCCTTCCTGAGATGCTTAAGCTAGCCGAAACCAAGCTACAAGAAAGCCAGATGCCCAATCAGGAGATATATCTGATTACCGACCGCCGGATGGAGCCCATCAAGCTAAGCTCATCTATTCCAATTTCCTCTATTCCCCTTCCTATGTCCCAAGGATACGAAAACATAGCCTGCACTTCTGCCAAAGTCCTGCCCCAACTAGTGGATAAGCGGGCGCAGCAGACTATTCAGTTCACCCTGGAAAACCATGGAGTTAGCGATAGAAAGGATGTGCTGGTAAAAGCTGTAATTGGCAATATCAAGGTTGCAGAGAAGTTCGTGCAAGTCCCCTCGCGCCAAAGTATTACCGAAACCATCACTTATGATGTCCGCGAAGATGGTTGGCAGAGCGGTTATATTGAAGCTGTGGATGAGCGCCAGATAATGGATAACCGCTGCTATTTTGCCTTCCCGCATTTTAACCGCCCCAAGCTTGGTATTATAACTACGGCACCCGGTCTGCCCTACTTTCTTGCCTCCCTGATAGAAGTTTACAGTGGCAGTACCCCACAGATAATCCGCCCTGAAACCCTTTCCTTGGGCATGCTGGATAGCTATCAGATGTTCATCCTTTACGAGCCGGGAACCATTACCCCCAAACTGCAAGAGATACTATCCACTATCACCGCACGCAAACTTGGCATGCTCTATTGCATAGGCAACACTCTGGGCGGAGACTTCAAGAGCTATCTAAACACCGCCTTTGGCATAGAGCTAAAAGAACGCAGTTCCAAAGCCATCAACATCGACAATGTAAACAAGCATCATTACATTAGTGCCCTGCTTTCGGATAAGTATTTTAAAAACTCCACCATTGCCGATTACTGGATTGCAAATTCTAAAACTGCCAATCGCATCATCTCTGCATCAAGTAATGCCCTTGCCATTCAGAATGGTAAGCAAAGTTTATGGCTGTGGAATACCTCCAGTCCGGCGAATACCTTCTTTATGGATCCCGCCTTCCCTGTCTTAGCTTTCCGCACCTTTGATTATAATTCCAGCAGCGAACTGCCCGAAAGCTCTCACCGTGTGGGTGAAATGCTTAGTTATGACAAGCTCCGTTCGCCCGGAGGGGAAATGATTACCGGCACTAAGCTGCTTGCCACAGAGCCGGGGATTTACTTATCAGATCCTGATACTCCCCACATGAGTGCCATTGCTGTAAACATAGATTATAGCGATTCCAAAAACCGTAACAATCCCCCTGTAGGAGCCAAAAACTTGGGCAAAGACTGGGAAAACAAACTATTCTTATCCCGGCTTGGGCATGATCTGTGGAAAACTTTGTTGGCTATTGCCTTTGCATTGGTTATCTTGGAGCTTATCATCGTTAAAATCGAGGAAGCACGTTCCCAACCATAGAACCCTAAGCAAGAGATAGAAATGATATTAGAACGCATCACCGATCCCAAGCAAATCCACCAGCTAACAGCTAACGAACTGAAGCTTTTAGCCAAGGAAGTTCGCTCCCACATCGTGGAAGTCGTATCGCAAACCGGCGGGCACATTGCCCCCAGCCTGGGAGCAGTGGATTTCACCATTGCGCTATTGCACTTGTTTGATCCCCTAAAAGATAGAATCGTGTGGGATGTGGGGCACCAAAGCTACGGCTGGAAAATCCTTACTGGGCGAAATGCCGATTTTGCCACCTTGCGCACTCTGGGCGGAGTTAGCGGTTTTACCAACCGTGATGAAAGCCCTTGCGATGCTTTTACTACCGGGCATAGTAGCACTTCTATTTCTGCTGCCCTCGGGATTGCCTGCGCCCGCGATCTTAATGCCCAATCCGGACACTGCATTGCGGTGATAGGCGATGGAGCGTTAACAGGCGGTATCAGTTTTGAAGCCCTGAACCATGCCGGGCACCTACAGAAGAACAAATTTATCGTTATTCTTAATGATAACGCTATGTCCATCTCTAAGAACGTCGGTGGCTTACAGAAGTATATGGCACGCATGATGGCGAGCCGTTCCTACAACACCCTTAAAAAGCAAATCTGGGATCTCAGCAGCAGCCTTCCCTCCAGCATCCGGCGAAGATTCATCTACGGTGCTCAGAAGCTGGAAGAATCTATGATGAACATCCTGGTTCCCAACATCATTTTTGAAGACCTCGGCTTTAAGTACGTGGGTCCCATAGATGGTCACGATATTGATCAACTAACCTCTATCCTAAAGCGGGTGAAGGATTTCATGGTGGGTCCCGTACTCATCCACGTTGTCACTCAAAAGGGTAAAGGCTATGCGCCTGCCGAAAAGAACGCCTCTCTCTTCCACGGAATAGGCCCCTTCGAGGCAAAGAGCGGCAACTATGTTTGCAGCGGTAAGGAAAGCTGGAGCGAAGTGATGGGCAATTGCCTGGTTAAGCTCGCAGAAACGAACCCCAGCATTACTGCCATCACCGCAGCCATGGCTACAGGTACGGGGCTAAGCCCCTTTGAACAGCGTTTTCCTGCCCGGTTCTTTGATGTAGGCATCGCCGAACAACATGCCGTCACCCTTGCAGCAGGAATGGCAACCAAAGGGATAAAGCCATTTGTGGCGATATACTCCACCTTCTTGCAGCGTGCCCTGGATCAGGTTATCCATGATGTAGCCCTCCCACGCCTCCCGGTTGTCTTTTGCATAGACCGCGCCGGACTGGTTGGTGAAGACGGAGCTACACATCATGGTGCCTTCGATATCGCGTTCCTGAACTACATCCCCAATCTGGTGATTCTCTCTCCCTATTCCGCTCAGGAGCTGGAAGCAATGCTTGCCTGGGCTGCCCTATACCAGGATGGTCCCGTTGCCATCCGTTATCCCCGCGGAACCGCTTTATGCTTGCCGGAAGAGGATGCCAATTATGGCTTCAAACCCTATAAGGCAGTTATTCACCACCAAGGTGAAGGTATTGCGCTGGTCGCTACCGGTGATGCCTTCGATATCGCCATGCAGGTGCATCAAACCCTCAGCGAAGCCGGGCATAATCCCCATCTGGTGCGCATTCCCTGCATTAAGCCCCTGGATACCGATACTCTCACTCAGTTAGCCGAAACCTGCCACCACATCTACACTTTTGAGCACGGCTCTGTAATAGGCGGTATGGGAGCGCGCATTTCCCAGCTTTGTAGCCCTTATGCAGTGAAGGTGAAGAACTTCGGTTATCCCGATGAGTTTGTTGCGCATGGTAAAACTAATCTGCTATTGGACAATATAGGTTTCACCCCAGCTAAGCTGAGCAGGAATATTTTACAGGGCATCCAGGCTTGATTCCTCCCGTGCACCAAAGCGAACCCATCTGTGCTCCCATCACCCCGGTTGGCTACGCAGCCATCTCCATGATCAGAATTAGCGGGTGTGGTGCCATAGATATAGTAGCAAGGCATTTTATCCCTGCGGATAAGCTTACCAATTCTCCTTCTCATCGCCTTATTCATGGCGTTTTCCTGTCTGCGCAAGGACAGCCTATCGACGAAGTGCTCCTTAGCGTTTTCCGCAGCCCCCACAGCTACACCGGCGAGGATAGCGTGGAGATATCCTGCCATGGGAACCCCAATCTCGCAAACCGTATCCTGCAAAACCTTTTACAGCATTGCCGTCTTGCCCATCCAGGTGAGTTTACCTTAAGGGCATATCTGAATGGTAAGCTTGATCTCAGCCAGGCAGAAGCAGTGAACGACCTCATCCATGCCCAGGCATCCAAAGCCGAAAGCGCAGCTCTGATGCAGCTTCAGGGGATGCTTAGCCACCATTTGCAGGGCATCTTGGCGCGCATCAGTGAAGCCCGCTTACGCTGTGAACTCGCCATCGATTTTGCCGATCAGGACTTGCCTCAGATAGACCTGCTTGATTTAAAAACCCGCATCCTCGGCTTGATAAAGGATACCGGCGAACTGGCAGCCAGAGGAGAGCAAGGCAAGCGCATCCGCGAAGGCGTAACCATCTGCCTTGCCGGTGCACCTAATGCAGGCAAATCCTCTCTGTTCAATGCCTTTCTGCAGCACAATCGCGCCATCGTTACCCCCCATCCCGGCACCACCAGAGACTATTTGGAGGAGAGCATCTCGCTGGCAGGCTTTCCGATCGTCATCTATGACACTGCCGGATTACGCAGTTCCACCGATGAGATAGAATCTGCCGGCATCGCAAAAAGCTATGCGCTGATGCAGAGTTCGGATCTGATCATCCTACTTGTGGATGCTACCACCGGGAATACCACCCCACAGGCAAGCCTTCCCTCAGAACTACTTACAAAAACAATTACCGCATACAGCAAGGCAGATTTATTGCCTCCTTCCTCTCCATGTGAAGAGCAAGCCATATATTGCAGTGCCAACCTTCCGGATGGACTTAATCAATTATCTGACGCCATACTTAGCCGTCTGATGCTTTCCGAAGATATTCTTAACCAGCCCTTGGTTACCAATACCCGGCATCTGGCAGCCCTGGAGAAGTGCAATACAGCCCTTCACCAAGCCCTACGCACGCTTGAGACAGAAGCGGGATTCGAGTTTATCGCCTTCGAACTAATCACTGCCAGTCATGCTCTGGAAGAGATACTGGGGGTGGTAACTACCGATGATATGCTGGATAGCATCTTCAGCAATTTTTGCATCGGGAAGTAAACCGCTTTCTTATTTATAGAACTGATCTGAAGAGTTCCTTGGCAGCATGGGGTGGCAAATTCAACTTAACGCTACCGCCGAATCGGAATGTGGCTCCCCTCTTGCGACGAGACCCCAAATCAATCCTGCTACCTTGAATTACTTATGCATTACGCATGAACTACGCATCTCATCCGTAGTTCATGCGTAATGCATAAGTAATTCAAGCAAGAGCGAAGTAAAAGCCAGATGTCACTATGTAATCAAACATCTGACAAAATACCTTAAATACAAAATATATCTTGACCGCTTTATAGCTGTTCATATATCATGCGCTGTTCATAAATATTGTGAATATGACTTAATCTACAAGGAGTTAACACTATGAAGAAGATTCAGCTCACAGCCCTTATCCTAATTTTCCTCAGCATCGGCGTCATGCTTTTTGCCGGTGGTTTTGCCCTTACCGGGGTGGGGTCCCGCGCCACTTCCATGGGTGGAGCTTTCCGTGGTTTGGCAGATGATGCCAGTGCCATGTATTGGAACCCCGCAGGCTTAGCTTATATGGAAGGAAATTCTGTGGATTTGGGTGGAACGTTTATCCTACCTGGCAGTTCATGGGACAATAAAGGAACAATTTTTGATTATAATGATAATCCGGTTCAGACTCAGCCAGGATATGCCGCTAAGGTTTACGAAGCAGAAAAGAAACTACGTTCTTTTCCAAGTGTGTTCGCTACTATGGCAATGAACCCTAAACTTAAATTCGGTTTAGGTATATTTGTACCTTATGGACTTGGGACAACCTGGGATGCTTATACCCTTCCTTCAAAATTACCTGCTGCATGGGGCGGTAGTCCTTTAATTTACAAAGATGGCTTTCCCCAGGACGAAATGATGAGCTCAATAGCAATATTGGATATTCATCCATCTGTGGCATATCAGATTCTCCCTAATCTATCTGCTGGGCTTGGTATCAGCGTTTTGTACGGTAGTATAGACCTTGCCAAAGTATCCTTTTCTCCAGATCCCAATAACCCTCCAACTTCTGCTAATCCCCTCACTTACCAGTACAGATTTGCACCTATTTCGTCAGATTTATCTGGCACTGGTATGGGATTTAGTGCAAATATCGGTATGATTTTCAAGCCTACCGAGTGTATGTCTCTTGGTCTCTCAGGAAAGTTACCCGCCACGCTACCTATGGAAGGGGAAGCCGAGATTTATTTATGGAAACCTCAGTCTTCTACATTGCCGGCTTTGAAGCTTGGAGGCAAGTCGGACATAACAACAGATTTGAACGTGCCTGGTGACATCGGTTTGGGGATATCATACAAAGTTATGCCAAATTGGTCTGTAAATTTAGACTATTCTTACACAATGTGGAGCACTTTGGATAAAGTAGTTATCGATTTGGATACACCTATCGTGTTCGATCCCAGCACTCCATCAGCTAAAGTAACTCAGAGTACAATCGAATTTCAATGGGAAGATACTAACCGCATCAGCCTTGGCACAGAATACTTGATGGGTGCCCATGCTTTTAGAGCCGGTTTCTTTATGGACGAATCCCCCATTCCCGAAGCAACCCAAACCCCAACCCTTTCGGATATAAGTACCAAGTACAGCACAAACCTTGGTTATGGTCGCACTTTTGGTAAATTCACCATAGATGCCAATGTGCAGTATATCATGTTCCCTGAACGTGAAATTAAGGCTACCGATCAGACTGCTTCCAATATGGCAGGAACCTATAATACCACTTCTATGTCCGGTAATATCGGCATAGGCTACAGATTCTAAGCTAACATAGCTTTCCAAACACAAAAAAAGAACCCGGACCTAAAACCCGGGTTCTTTTTTGATGGGCAAAAAGATGGTGGGTGATACTGGATTCGAACCAGTGACCTCTACGATGTGAACGTAGCGCTCTAACCAGCTGAGCTAATCACCCACAATAGTGGGACAGTGGTGGGAGATACTGGATTCGAACCAGTGACCTCTACGATGTCAACGTAGCGCTCTAACCAACTGAGCTAATCACCCACTATGTCTCCACTTTTTTAAGCCGTGATATTTTGTCAAGCGCAGTTTGCGGGTTAAGCATCCCGCAAATAGATATTGACAAAATGTTCAATCCCTTATTTGTAAGGCAAGCGGTTTCACAAGCTACTATTTACAATACCCTGAAGCTGCTAAGGATCACTAAACGAAATAGCTTACTGAGGAACTAATGTTAAAGCAGATTACCAGGCACCTACAAAGCTCGCAGAACACAGCATTTGTAATAAAAGACACACCTTACAGCTATGCGGAGCTTGGGGCTTTAGCCAAGCGTTATTATCATTATCTGATGCAGCATCCAGAGATAGACCTGATCGGGATAGCAATGCACGATGATATAAACACTTATGCCTTTATGACAGCGGTAATTCTCAGCAATTGTGCCTATGTGATCCTGAATCTTGCCAATCCTATTGAACGTAACATGCTTATTGCTGATGAAGCAGGGCTAAAGCACATGGTTAGCAGTAACGCCGATGATGCATGCCTAGCCCCGCCCGCTTTGGCTTTTACAGCGATGGATAGCATCCCGGAAGTACATGCACTGGTTACCTTTAACGAGCCTGATCCGCAGTCTCTTGCCTACATCCTGTTCACCTCGGGTAGCACAGGCAAACCCAAAGGCGTTAGGATTAGCAAGAAGAACCTGAATGCTTTGTTAACTGCATTTGCCAAGCTTCCCATCCCCATTCATGCAACGGATAGGGTGTTGCAAATGTTTGATCTTACCTTTGATGGCTCGGTACTAATGCTGTTCATGCCTCTTTGCATGGGAGCCACTATCTACACCACCGATCCTGCAAAAATAAAGTATATGGACGTTGCCCGCCTCATGGTAGTCTATAAGCTCACTTATGTGTTTGTGGTGCCTTCGGTTATCTCTCTGCTAAAGCCATTTATGGCATCACTGCAACTGCCCTCGGTTACCACGTTTATCGTGGGTGCTGAAGCGACGTCTAAAACCAGGCTGGATACTATTCTGCCATCTATCCCCAATGCCACTGTCTGGAACCTGTATGGTCCCACTGAGGCTACTGTTTGCGTGATGGCTTACCGGTTGGATGCCAATGTGGAAAACGAACTGCACAACGACCTGATACCTATCGGCAAGCCCTTACCCGGCGTAATGCATCTGATCATAAATGAGGGGAACGTGGTTACCGGGTGCGATACTAAGGGAGAGCTCTACATCGGCGGAGAGCAGCTGACAAGTGGCTACGTGAACGATGGGGAGCGAAACTGCACTGAGTTTGCATACCACGACTGGGATGGCAGCCCACAACGCTTTTATGCCACGGGGGATATCGTGTTTAAGAACAAGTACGGCAACTACATGTATTGCGGAAGAAAAGATCGTCAGGTGAAGATTCAGGGCAACCGCATCGAGCTTAGCGAGATAGAATACCATGCCAGCCAGATAACAGGCGGGAATACAATCGCCTTATTGCACGATAAGGAGGGGGTGCAGAGCCTTCACCTGTTTATTGAGGACTATTCCGGTGAGGAGGAAGCTATTACCCAGTATCTGGAAAAGCAACTGCCCGCATGCATGGTGCCCAGTGAGATTATAAACCTGAAACAGTTTCCCGTTACGGCAAGCGACAAAACTGACATGAAAAAGCTGAATGAAGAGATAGATAAAGGTAATAGGAGTTAAATTGAATAGAGAGCAACTCTTGCAAGAAACCGCGGAAGTGCTAAAGAGAGCACTGAAACACAGCAACTTCACCCTCACAGAGAGGACTACCGCCAAAGACATCAAGGGCTGGGATTCCTTATCGCACATGATGATTATGACGGCGATCGAAACGCACTTCGGGATTACGTTTTCCTTCATGGAGATGGTGAGCATGACCGATATGGGCAGTATGCTGGATTTCTTGCAGGAAAAGCTGTAGGCTCATAAGCAATTATGCCGCTAGTATCCATCGTTTATCTTGTCTTTTTGGCAGTAGTGGCGTCTCTGAACTACTTCGCACCGCATAAGTGGAGGGTGTATATCCTGCTGGCAGCCAGCGGGGTATTCTACAGCCTGAATCAGGGTATGTATCTGCTTATCCTGCTTTTCTCCATTGGGGTAAACTACGCTTTGTGCATGCTGTGGTCTGCCCACAGAGCCAAACTATGGATGTATCTTACCCTTGCCTTCAACATTGGTTTGCTGGGCTTCTTTAAATACATCCCTGCCATGTTGGGCTTGGGGCATGACTACCAAGGGACTTTGCTGCAGCGCATGGTTATCCCCATCGGCTTGTCTTTCTTCAGCTTTCAGGCGATGGGCTATATGCTGGATCTATACTGGAGCAATAAGAAAGATATCGCCCGCCCCCAAGACTACGCCCTGTTCATGTCCTTTTTCCCGCAGTTACTTGCCGGACCTATCGCCAGAGGTAAGGGCTTTCTGCCTCAGATACAGCAGGTTAAGGCTTTTGATTATGACAATGTGGTAGCCGGGTTGCGCAGAATACTGTGGGGTATATTCAAAAAAGTGGTAATCGCAGGCAACCTGTCACCCTACACCGATGCCGTCTTCCAAAACCCGCAAATGCATCAGGGCATGACCATTGCCATCGCAGCCTTTGCCTACACCATCCAGATATACATGGACTTCTCCGGTTACAGCGACATTGCCATTGGCTCTGCCAAAGTCCTGGGCTTCAGCTTGATGGAGAACTTCAGCATCCCCCTCTTTGCACGCAGCGTAACGGATTTCTGGCGCAGGTGGCATATATCCCTCTCTTCCTGGGTGCGGGATTACGTCTTTATGCCCCTGCAATACCGCACCAGAAAACTGGGAATGCGTGGAACCATCATCACAACCATGGTTACGTTCTTTGTTTTCGGCGTCTGGCACGGCGCAAACTGGACTTTAGTGGTATTTGGTCTGATGCAGGGCGTGGCGGTTAGCTGGGAAACCATCAGCCCCAACCTTAGAGCCCGTGCCTGGTCGCTACTGCCGGAATGGCTTGGGAATGCCATTGCCAATCTACTAGTATTTATGTTTGTAACCGCCTCTGCTATCTTCCTGCGTGCTGCTTCTATCACCCATGCGTGGACTATGTTCTCCCGCTTTTCCTTTGACTGTTCGGCTATCTACCTGGGTTCAAAGCAGCTTCTGATCTTCGCATTATTGGGTATGGCAGCGGTGTTTACTGTGGATATCCGCAAGGGGGAAATGCTGTTCTCAACCTTTCTGGACAGCCAAAGCACCTTTATCCGCTGGGCTTTTTACGTCCTGGGCATCTTGTCTATCCTTGTTATCGGCTCCCTCAGCAGCGAGAACTTCATTTACTTCCAGTTCTAAAGCTATGAAACGATTATTACTAAGGTCTCTCTTGCTGCTTACCATCATCACCGGGGGTGATTTTATTATCGGAACAGCCTTACAGAAGATGTTTTTCACCAACCACAGCGGAGCACCGGGCTATGTGCTAAATCATCTTACCTCAAAAAAGTATGATGCCTACGTAATGGGTGCCTCAGGAGCGCAGAGAGGCTATATCCCCACCCTGTTCCAGCAGGAACTGGGGCTTACTGTATTTAACACCGGTGAGGCAGGCACCAACTTCCTCCATAATTACGCAGCCTTACAGCTAATCCTGAAGCACCACACGCCCAAGCTGATTATCTGGGACATCACCAATGCGGATTATTACTTTCGTCCCGATGCCTCCAAAACCGGTATGATAACCCCCTATCACCGTGATAGCAGCATCAGGCAGCTCCTGTATGACATCTTGCCACTAAACAAGCTCTGGCTGCTAAGCAGGATATATCCCTATAACCAAAAAGTGCTAAGCATCGTGGGAACCTATATCTTCAAGCCCAAGCCCGGTGTAGCAGGAGATAACGGCTATCACGCCCTTAACGAGGTGCTAAACCCAAACAAGCTTCAAAACCCCATGGTTCAGTTTTACGAGGAAGAGCAATCCGCCTACAAGCGCAACCCGGATATGGCGGCTAAGGATAAGCTGATCCGCAAGTATTTCTTTGAGTTTATCAAGCTATGCCGGGTGCATAACATCACGCTGGTGGCGTTCCATTGCCCCAAAGCTCCCTTAAATCAGGTTATTGCTTCCACCCCCCTGTTGTCGGAAGAGCTGGTCTGGCAGCTGAAACAGCACAATATCCCGCTATATAGCATCATGCCAAGTGATTATCCCCAGATGCGGGATCTTAGCCTGTATTATGATTTCAGCCACCTGAATCATGCCGGAGCTACCGTATATAGCAGCATCATTGCCGAACACCTTAGCGACGAGCTAAAAGACCCCCACTGAGTAATCTGTGTAAATATCCTAACCACCAATAGATTGCATACTTATGGAACAAAAGTTGCTCCTATATCCCAAGTAGTTACGCAATAGGCGCAACCCAATAAGGGAGGAACAATGAAACACGTGTTTGCTTCACTGACACTACTTTTTATACTTAGCGCAATATCGGCGAATCCGATAGAGCCCATGGCAATTGGAAAGATATGGTTCAACGACCAAGCACAAGCCCAAATGGAATTTGCACCAAACATGGATTGGTGTGCTAACGAGATCGTTAACATCTCCGACGGCTTCGATAGTTACACTTATACAGTGGATTTTACAGCACCGGAACCAATAATTATAACCTTACCTAGCGGGCATCTTACTCCCCAACAAGGCTATATTTATGTTGGCATCCCGGGCAGCATTAGTGAATCAGCACATTGGGGCAGCGATATCAGTAACGACTTCAGCTCCCTCAACGGAACAGAATGTGCCGTGCGAACCCTAATGGGTAATGCAGGCATCTCATATTCCTGGTTTGCCAAAGATTATACTCCCACATCCGGCGAGTTCATGAACCCTTCCGCACGCAGCACCATTGATATAATGTGTGTAGATTTTAGTGGCGCACCTGCTGCCAACGTCCCTATTTATGCATGGGGCTTTTATGAGCAGTTGGGAGTTACCGACAGCAACGGGCACGCAATCTTGAGTGTGTTTTCCAGCAAATCAAATATCAGGATCAAAAATCCATTAACTAATACTGAAGTTTTCAATACCACATTCTTTGCCGAACCTGGACAAACCTATAACTTCACTGTAAACCTTGGTTCCTCAGCAGGGGACGATCAAATAATCCCGGTTCCTGCCGGCAATTTCAGCATCTATCCCAGCGTCCTGCGCTTCCGGGATAGCGGCATTGTAAACTTAAGTTACGATGCAAAGCTGCATGCAGATTCACATATAGAGCTTTACGACATCAAAGGCAGGCTGCTGGACAGCCGGGTTTACACTTCCACAAATATGCAGATGCAACTCCCCAAACTTAGTAGCGGAGTGTATTTCCTGCGCTTGAGTAATAAAGGAAGATTGTTAGGCAACAGCAAACTGATCGTGCTTAAGTGAAGTATTTACTGTTGCTGCTTTTAGCAGTGATCTGCACGGGTATTTTTGCGCTCAGTTTCGAGGCTGAGGAGTTGCAATTCACCCTTAACCAAGGCAACTGGGAGATGGACGGCTTGTTTTATTTTGCCAATTATGCGGATACCCTGGTTAGCAGCCCCATTTACTTCCCCATACCCGAGGACAGCCTATCCCTGCACCCGGAAATCCTGGCTTTGGAAGTGGTGGAGGATAGCCTGGCAAGCTGCATGCTATCCAGCCTGCGCACGGGTGGTTTCGGATTTATGCTTACCATGCCGGCAAGGCATTTCTGCACGGTGCGTATCGCCTACCGGCAAGCTCTGTTGGGCAAGCATGCCAAATACATCATCACCACCGCTAATTCCTGGGGGAAGCCCCTTGCTTTTGCCAGTTACAAGCTGAAGGTGGCAGCAGGAATCTCCCTCACCAAGCTGCCTTTTCCCCTGCAACAACACAGTGACGATACCTATTATTGGGAGTTTAACGACTTCCGCCCCCAGCATGAGTTCGAGATTAACTTCTTACCTTAAGCTTGCTTATCCGCAGGTGAGCCGACCGGGAACTGACCATGAGATCATCGGGCTTCTGCCCGTTCAACCCCCGGTCAAATGTTTTTTGGAGCGGGTTTGGAAAGCAAGGAAGCTGCAACTTAGTAAAAAGTATGTAGAAAATAGATACCTAACTCTGTCCCGGGAGTGTGATTAGCTGCCATAATCCGGGTCATCATTACTTGCGCTATCCACTTCTGCAAAAACTATTTGACAGTTATCAGCAGTTTAGATTATCTGCCCAAAAGATAAACAACACCAAGGGGAGTAAATGAAGATATTAGTTTTGAATTGTGGAAGCTCGTCCATTAAGTATCAACTTATCAATATGGAAAGTAAGGACTTAATGGCGGAAGGCATTGCCGAGAAAATCGGTGAGGACATAGCTTTATTCACATATAAAAGCCCCAACTTCACAAAGAAAAAACGCGAAATGGTGATAGATAATCACGAGCAGGGCTTGCAGCTTATCCTGGATGCCTTGATTGATCCAGATAAAGGCGTGCTTGGCAGTTTGAGTGAAATCGATGCCGTTGGTCACCGCCTGGTGCATGCCGGAGAGCATTATTCCGATGCCGTGATGGTTACCGACCATGTGGTGGATGTGATGACCGAATGCATCTCGCTGGCTCCACTGCATAACCCAGCCAATTTGAAGGGCGTGGAAGCTGTGAAAGCCAGTATGCCGGATTGCCCGCAGTGCGGGGTTTTTGACAATGCCTTTCATCAGACTATGCCCCCGCATGCCTACCTCTATCCCCTGCCTTTGGAATATTACCACACCCACAAGATACGCCGCTACGGCTTCCACGGCACCAGCCACAAGTATGTAAGCCTGAAAGCTGCGGAATTCCTGGGTAAGGACATTGCCTCCCTTAAGATTATCTCCTGCCATCTGGGCAATGGTGCTTCCATGACCGCGATTAAGGACGGTAAGTCCATCGATACCTCCATGGGTTTAACTCCGCTGGAAGGGTTGATGATGGGCACTCGTTGCGGTGATCTGGATCCCGCTATCCCCATCCATATGCAACAGCAACTGGGAATGAGCGTGGACGAAGTGAACAACGTTCTGAACAAGAAAAGCGGAATGCTGGGCTTATCGCACATATCCAACGACATGCGCGAGATAGAAGACGAAATCCTGATCCGCCACAATCCCAAAGCCATCCAGGCACACGATGTATATTGCTATCGGATAAAGAAATACATTGGCAGTTACTTTGCTGCATTGAACGGCTTGGACGTGCTGATCTTCACCGGCGGCGTGGGCGAACGGATGCCCATTCTGCGCGCACAGGTGTGCCGTGATATGGATGCCTTGGGGATCAAGCTGAACCTGGAAGAAAACGCTCTTTTCACAGACGATATACAAGTTTTAAGCACTCCGGATTCCCGCGTAATAGTGCTGAAAATACCTACAAATGAAGAACTGATGATAGCCTTGGAGACTCAAAGATTATTAAAGCAGGGATCATGAACTCTATGAATCAAACATTTTACCGGATGCTGTTCGACGAATCCCCGGTTTCACTGTGGGTGGAGGACTTCTCCGGGATACTTGAAAGACTAAACGAGCTTAAGGCACAGGGTGTTACAGACCTTCGCGCCCATTTCAGCACCTACCCGGATCAGTTTATGGAGTGCGTAAAACGGCTGAAAGTGGTGGATGTGAATAATACATCGCTGTGGCTGTATAAAGCCAAGACGAAGAAAGAGCTTTATGATAACATCCACAAGGTGTTTAGAGATGAAGCCCTGGATTGCCTGTTGGAGTCTGTTATTGCGCTCGGTGAAGGCAGGAAGTATTTTGACGGGCACGGGATAAACTACGACTTGCACGGTAACAAGCTTTACTTCAATATCTCATGGAGCATTCCCGGCGAAGACAAGCGCGATTATGAAAACGTGATTGTCGCCATGCAGGACATGACCAAGCTGGCTATTACCCGTGGGGAACTGGAAGAACGCGAAGCTCTGTTCCGCTGTATCTTTGAGCAAGCCTCGGAAGGGATGATGCTGCTGGATGCTACCGGAAAAGCAATACTGGTAAATAAAGCGATGGAAACCCACTTGGGTGCCACAGCTAAAAACATGGTTGGCAAGTTCCTTTGGGAAGTATATGCTGAATTCAACAAACGCGTACGTCTGGAGAAACAGCCCAAGATGAACCGAGAGACGATTCTGGAAGTCCTCTCTGATCCGCCTAATGCCCACCGGGTTGCGGAATATAGTTTCCTGGACGAAAAGCATAAGCTACATGCACATAAGCAGACACTGATCCCCATTCTTACCGGTAAGGAACAAACCTTTGCGGTTATTCTAACGGATATGACACCTGTTTACCGCTCCGAAGTGGTAACCACTATCCTGCATAAGATAAGCCATGCTGTTAATATCGAAGTATCACTGGATGATCTGTTTCAGGCTATCCACGAATCCCTGGGCAGAGTGATAGATGTAACCAACTTCTTTATCGCGCTTTATGATAGTAAAAGCAATTTAATCACCTTCCCCTACCTTGTGGACGAGATGAATGAAGATTCCTCGCCTGTGGTGGCGGATGATAGTAAATCATTGACCGCTCAGATTATCAGTGAAGCCAGAACCTTGCTGCTTGATCACGAGGACGTAAAAAAGCGAACCCAGGATATTGGTTTCATGGGTTATGAATGCAAGAATTTCCTGGGGGTGCCGCTTATCCTTTCCGGGAAAGTGATTGGTGCTCTAGTTGTTCAATCCTACAACCAACCAGACCTCTACGACGAAGAAGATAAGCTGCTTCTGGAATCCGTGTCTGAACAAATCGCCTTCGCACTACATAAAAAGCAGACCGATGAGAACCTGAATGTGCTGTTCCAGGCTATAGAACAAGCCGGTGAAGGAATTATCATCTTCTCCCCGGAAGGCATCATCCAGTATGTAAACACCATCTTTGAGAAGATAACCTCCTACCGCCGGATAGAACTGCTGGACAAGCCCTTTGAATACCTGCCCTTCGAGCCTACCAGCCGTATGGAAATGAAGCAATCTTGGTTAAGGGTGCGCTCTTCCCAGCCTTGGCACGGCAAGATCGACATGATTCGCAAGGACGGCCCCAAGATTACCCTGGATATGGTAGTGAAGCCTGTTATAGACAACGACGGCAGGCTCTCCAGCATCATTGCAAGCTGCAAGGATGTAACTTTCGAAATCCTCCGTGACGAGCAGCTTAAACGCACCCAGCGTCTTGAAGCCATCGGACGCCTAACCGGCGGTATCGCACATGACTTCAACAATATACTAAGCGCTATCATTGGTTACACAGAGCTTGCCGGAGATGATCTTGATCCTGAATCCGACTCCGCTTTGAACCTGCTGGAAGTGCTGAAATCCGCTACCCGCGCCAAGGAAATGATCAGCCACCTAATCAGTTTCTCCCGTCAGGAAGAATCCAAGACTGAGGTTATCGAGCTGGCAGACCACGTGAAGGAATCCGTTCGCTTCCTGCGCTCTTACCTGCCCCGCTCCATAAAGATCAAGGAACGTTACGATGCCGAGAAGAGCACCGTGATTGCCGTTCCCGGGCAGATACATCAGATCATCATCAACTTGGGAACCAACGCCATGCATGCCTTACACCGCGAAGGTGCTCAGTTGGAAGTATCGGTGGAATCCGTCTCTTTCCGCAGCAGAGATATGCAAGCCTTCCCGGAACTGGAACAATGCCAATACCTTAAGATCGCCGTGCGCGACAACGGCACCGGCATAGACCCCTGCATAGTTGACCACATCTTTGATCCCTATTTCACCACCAAAAGCGCGAATGAAGGCACCGGACTGGGGCTTTCCATCGTGCACAGTATTATCCAATCTCATCATGGTGCGATACGTGTGGAAAGCGAGCTAGGCATGGGCACCACCTTCACAGTTTACCTTCCGCAATACACCCCCGATCACTGGCACCAGGGCGCACCCGAAGTAGCCGAAGTAGTGGATTCCAGTGGCACGGAAAGCATCATGTTTGTGGACGACGAGCCAAGCTTGGTAAACGTTTTCCGCCAGGGTATGATGCGCATGGGTTACAAAGTGGAAGGCTTCACCGATCCCCGCAAGGCATACGAGCATTTTGCCAAGTATCATTCCCGCATCGACGTGGTAGTTACCGACACCACAATGCCTTACATGAACGGAGTCGACCTAGCCCAAAAGCTCCTTGCCATAAAGCCGGAGATTCCCATCATCATCTGCACCGGGTTTACCACCCTGATTTCTGTGGAAGACGCACGGAAGAAAGGGATTAGCGACTTTGTGATGAAACCGTTTAAAATGAAGGACATAGCCGGCAGAATCCGTGATGTCCTGAACCTGAAAAAGGAAGAAGCCGATGCGCCTGGACTTGCTGCTGAATAAGCTGTGCCTCACCAAAACCCGCTCCATTGCCAAGAATGCCTGTGACAAGAACTTGGTGACGATTGCCGGAAAGCCTGCCAAGGCATCCGCAATGGTAAAAGCTGGCGATATTATCGTTTTCCGCCTGTATGGAGCGGAGCACGAGATACGAATCACTGCCATTCCAACCGGCAATGTGGCAAAGAAGGACAGCACTCAATACTACGAAATGCTCAGGCGGGATGAGCTTCCCACCAGCGAGTGAGAAGGCTTGAAGCCTGACAATATAATCTGCAATGCCCGGGTTGATCTCTATCAGCCCGGGTTGCTTTTTAGGGCATGCCTTGGGGCATTTTTCCTGCTTGCCATGCTGGTTATCGCCCCTAATCTGCACGGCACCTACACCCTACAGCATACAACAGCCAATCTCGCCATTTACGCCGAAGCACCTGTTACCGGCAATCTGATAACCAGCCTGAATGCCCTGGACACCCGCATAGACGCCCTGCAAATGAGCCTGGGCATCTACACCGATAAGCAAGCGCTAATCTACCTGGTGAAAGACCACAAAAGCTATCAACGCCTGTCCCTGGGAAAGGCAAAGATCGTGGAATTCAGCGAGGCTTTTTACAGCGGGAAAGAAGGCAGAATCTACATCCGTCCTGCCGGTGAGATAAAGGAAAGCTTCACCAAAACCCTTTTGCACGAATACATACACTGGTATCTGGAAGGCATCTTCCAGCACACACCCCTGTGGTTTCACGAGGGCATGGCGGTGCAATACTCCGGTCAGATGGGCTTCGAACGCTATGTTTACTTCCTGCAGCAAAGTTTCTTCGGGCACAGTAGCGACCTCTTCCGCATGAGCTACAATTACCCGGAAAAGCAGGAGGATTGGCAGATATTTTACCTAAGTTCCTCCATGGCAGTGCGTTTCATGAGTGAGAAACGGGAAAAGGAATGGAGTTACTTTTGGGAGCTCGTATCCCGGCATCAACGCGAGGGCAAGAAAGCGGTGTTCAGCGAGTGCTTTTCATTGGCATACCGCAGCAATCTGTATGATTTCCACCTTCAATTTGCAGCTTTCGTAAAACGCTTACGTTTCCAATACCTCTTCTGGGGCATCAATTCGCTGCTGGCAATACTTTTACCCTTGGTGCTGATCATGGCGCATCACCAAAAGCGAAAGCGTATGGCACTGCTGCCTGATCTGCCTGAACCTGTTGATGAGATTGACGATAGCGAAGAGTCTAAGGATTAATATTACTAATTTGCACGCTACAATTACAGATCATCCAAGCTTAATGTTTACACCTTAACCAAACCCTATTTGGCTCTTGCTTTCCGCTATTGATCCGAAAGACATCCGACCATGATCTCACCATGACTTATCATGGTGAGATCATGGTCAGCTCATGTGCGATTTGCGGTCGGCAAGCAAGGAACAAGAAGGAGTTTTTTAGCTACTCCGCGGGTGCCCTTTGTTATAGGCTTTTTTAATATCTTCCAGGCTTACATGGGAATATAGCTCAGTGGTGGAGAGCAGAGCATGCCCCAGAAGCTCCTGGATGGCACGCAGATCAGCTCCGCGAGCCAGCATATGAGTGGCGAAACTATGCCGCAGGGTATGCGGAGAATAGCCTTTTGCCCGTGCGATCAGCAGGAAATAGCGTTTCAAGATAATATCAAGCTGGTCTGTATCAAAGGCT
>CAYSGM010000016.1:0-34015 GCA_964430595.1 uncultured Candidatus Cloacimonas sp. | reverse complement strand
CATTACTTTCGTGCAGATTGTAGGTGATGCTGCGCAGATACCCACCCTCACCTCAGGTGGCGGTGGCAGCGATCCCACCTTTGCATTAGTAGCGGGAAGCGATAACTATCCGGATATCTTTATTGGGCGTTTTTCTGCCGAAACTACTGTGCAGGTAACTACCCAAGTTAATAAAGCCATTGCTTATGAACGTGATTTAACTACTACTGATACATGGCTTAACAAAGCTCTTGGTATTGCATCTGCTGAAGGTGGAGGCTCTCAGGGCGATAACGGTGAAAGCGATATAGTGCACATGAACGGTATCCGCACAGACTTGCTGGGCTATGGTTACACTACGGTTGACCAGGTTTACGATCCCGGTGCGCTTGCTTCTACGGTTACTACAAATGTAAATGCGGGACGTGGGTTCATCAACTATGTAGGTCATGGTTCTGATACATCATGGGTTACCACAGGATTTAGCAGTGCTAATGCTACTGCTCTTACCAACGGCAATAAAACCCCCTTCATTATGGACGTTGCTTGTGTAAACGGTAACTTTGTCTCCATTACCTGTTTCGCCGAAGCCTGGCTACGTAATGCCAACGGCGGTGCCGTGGCGATGTATGCCAGCACCATAAACCAAAGCTGGAATTCACCCATGCTGGCAGAAGACGAATGCACCGATCTTATCGTTGCAGGTGCCAAAACTACCACAGGTGGCTTGTATTACAACTCTTCCTGCAAAATGATGGATACATATGGGAATACAACCGGTTCCGATGGCGTGAACATGTATAAAACATGGCATATCTTTGGTGATGCCTCGCTTATGGTTCGCACCAAAACACCATTGGCGATGACGGTTACCCACCCCGCCACAATAACGATTGGCACAACCTCCGTTACTGTGAACACAGGGGTTTCCGGTGCCAGAGTAGCCCTAACCTATAGTAACACTATCTATGGGATGGCTATTGCTAATAGCAGCGGTGTGGCTACGGTTACGCTTACCAACCCACCTGCCACTGCCGTTACTTATACGGTTACGGTAACTGCCTTTAACCGTGTTACCTACGTGGGTAGCTTACAACAGATTGCCGGCACCGGGCCATATATGAGCGTGGAAGCAACTACCTATGCGGATGCAAACAATAACGTGGCAGAATATAACGAGAGTGGCAGCTTAAATGTTACCTTCAAGAACATTGGTTCTGTTGCCGCTTCCGGCGTTACTGCAACCTTAACCTGCTCCACACCCGGCATTACGATTACCGATAACACCGAAAGCATTGCCTCTTTGGCAGCGGGTGCCAGTGTAATCAGAAACAGTGCTTATGCTTTCTCGATAGCCAATAATGTTGTGAACGGCACTACTGCCTCCTTCACCATCACCATGGTGGGGACTTCCACCTGGACACACGCTTTTACGGTAACTCTCAATGCCCCTGTTCTGGCTATGGGAACTATGTCCATAAGCGATGCAGGCGGTAACAACAACGGACGCCTTGATCCGGGAGAAACAGTTACCATCACCATACCTTTGAATAATAGCGGTGGTGCTGCATCCCTGGCGGGTTCGGCCACCTTAACTAGCCCCACATCCGGGATTACTGTCAACACAGGCACCGCAAACTTTAACGCCATTGCTGCTGCAGGTAGTGCTAACCTTAGCTTTAGTATCACGGCATCCTCCGGCATGACGATTGGCACCGTGGCAAGCTTTGTATTTAGTGCCACTGCCGGTACCTATACCGCCGGTAAGACCGAGACCTCCACGGTCGGGATTATTATGGAGAATTTCGAGACCGGGAACCTTAACGCATTTCCTTGGGTTAGCGGTGGAACGCAGCCTTGGACAGTAGTTAACACCGGTGCTTACGCCGGAACTTATGCAGCCAAGAGCGGGACATTATCACACAGCCAGACCAGTACTCTTGAGACTACCCGCGTACTTACTGTTGGCGGAACCCTTACCTTCTGGTATAAGGTTTCCTCAGAATCGGGCTATGATTATCTGAAATTCTACGTGGACGGTGTCCAGCAAAACAGTCCCGGTTGGGCGGGTGAAGTAGGCTGGTTACAGGCAAGCTACACTCTTGCTGCCGGAACCAGAATACTTAAATGGGAATTCATGCGAGATGGCAGTGTTGATGGCGGAAGCAACTGCGCCTGGTTAGACAACATTGTATTTCCTGCTTCCACGGCACCAAGTGTTTACAATCCTCCCTTGAACTTTGCCGTTACGGCAAGCCATGGGGTTGCCAACCTTAGCTGGACTGCTCCTGCTTCCGGAACTCCCACAGGTTACAAAATATACAGGAACAGCGCACTACTCACCACCGCAACCGCGCTTAGTTACAGCGATACCGCGGTTACAGACGGCACCAGCTATAGCTATTATCTTAAAGCAGCTTACACTGGTGGTGATTCTGATGCTACCAGCACAATAACAGTAACCCCGAACATGGTAGCCCCCACAAACCTTGTTGCCACCCCGGGTAATGGGTTGGTTAACCTTAGCTGGACTGCCGCCACCGGTAGAGGTGAAGAAGGATTGGTTGCCAAAGATAGCCGTGCTATCAGTGGTTACAAGATATACCGCAACAGCACAGCCCTAACCACGGTAACCGGAACTACCTACCAGAACACAGGGCTTACAAATGGAACCAGTTACAGCTATTATGTGACCACGCTTTACACTAACCCAGCGGGTGAATCTGCACCCTCTAACACAGCTTCAGCTACACCTGCCACAATTACTTCTATAATAATAGGGACAGGAACCAGTTCAACCGGGACCACTACTGCCTCTCCGGTAAGCGTATACTACAAGAGCTTGCATGGACAGTCTGTCTATACTGCTGCTGAGCTTACTGCCGCGGGTATTACAGGCCCCATAAACATCACACAGTTGGGGTTCAATATCACTGGTTTACCTACTATTGCAATGCCCAACTTTATTGTAAGAATGAAACATACTACTTCCACAAATGTAGCATCATGGATTAATGCCACAGATATGGTTACCGTTTACTCCAACGTCAGTTACTTGCCAACCGCAACAGGCTATAACATGTATACCCTCAGCACTCCATTCCTGTGGAATGGGACTAGTAACATCGTTATAGACACTGCCTTTGGTGTTTATACACCTGCCTACGCTTCAACCGGAACAGTTCAATATACTACAACGACCAATGGTTACCGTTTTAGCAGAAGCGATACGGTAGATCAAACCAATCTATTTAACGGAACAGATGCAACTACTACCTACCGCCCCAATGTGAAGTTCGTATTCGCTCCTCCAGTAACCGGGCCGGTTGTATCAGCAAATCCGACTACGGTTACCACCAGTGCCTACGAAGATGAAAACACCTCAGCCACAGTAACCGTTACTAATTCCGGCAACGCAGTCCTTAACTGGACTACTAATGCAACTCTCTCCACCTGGGGAACCGTTTCTCCTACTTCCGGAGCTATAGCTGCTGGTGCAAACACTGTTATTACCCTAAGCTTGAACACTGGCACAATGGCAGTTGGAACCTACAATTCTGCTTTGGTTATATCTTCCAATGCAACCAACAACCCCAGCCTAAGCGTGCCGGTAAACTTCACCGTAAACAACAGCCCTTATCCTGTTGAACCACGTTACGTGGCAGAATGGGAACCTGCAACCGGTGCGATTATCGCCTATGCCAGCGGCTTCGGGATACCTTATTCCATGATTGCCGATCTCTCCACCCGCGGCAAGGTTTATGTGGTAGTAACCTCCGCCAGCCAGAGTACTGCAAATAGCGCACTTACCAGCAATGGCGTAACAATGGCTAATGTCCATTACATAAATCCTGCCGGCGTGAACAGCTACTGGACACGTGATTACGGTCCCTGGACAATCCAGGAATCGAATGGCGAAATGGGTATTGTAGATTTCAAGTATAACCGTGTCCGCCCTTACGATGACGTGTTAAATGGCATCCTGGACGACTATTTTGGATTTAACTACTATGATCTTCCTCTGGTTGCTACAGGTGGTAATGTAATGACCGATGGCAATGGTAAGATGATGTCCACCAATCTGATCCTAACCGAGAACGACGGGGTTCAGAACTCTCAAGTTACCGAATACAGCTACACCCAAACCCAGATCAATGATCTGGTGCAGGATTATCTGGGAGCTAGCGAATATCAGTTCTACACCGATCCCCTTGCCAACTCCAGCATCGATCATATAGATTGCTTTGCCAAGCTGCTGGATGTGGATAAGGTTCTCATCGCCCGCGTCCCCAGCACACATGCGAATTATGCCGCTCTTGAGGCAGTGGTAGCGCAATGGCAGACCAAGACATCCAGCTACGGAACGCCTTATAAGATTTACCGCGTAAATCAAAGCAGCAGCAATGAGCCATACACCAATTCCTTCATCTACAACAAGAAGATCTATGTGCCTCAGTGGAGCAGCACCGCATCTGCCAACGACATCGCCGCCATTGCCGTGTATCAGGCAGCCATGCCCGGTTACACAGTGCAGGGCTATTATAACAGCAGTTTCTTATCCGACGATGCAGTTCACTGCCGCGTGAATACCATCCACGACGAGCAATTGATCCATGTATGGCACGTGCCTCCTACTACTGCTCAGGCTACTCAAAGCATTGCCTTTAATGCAGATATCACCCATGCCAATGCCCTAAACACTACCACTTCGTATGTTGCATGGAAGACAGGCAGAAACGGCACATGGCATAATGCCCTGCTGAGCGGAGAAGCCAATACCTGGAGTGCTTCCATCACCGCACCTGCATTGGGAGATACTGTATATTACTGG
Source organism: uncultured Candidatus Cloacimonas sp. (assembly GCA_964430595.1). GTDB lineage: Bacteria > Cloacimonadota > Cloacimonadia > Cloacimonadales > Cloacimonadaceae > Cloacimonas. Next base: position 29,205 of record CAYSGM010000016.1, on the reverse strand, counting down.
GTGAAAGCCACAGACACAACAGGAAGAACCACAAGCCTGCCTTTATGCGGTGCATCCGATCCCTTCAAGCTGATCGTTAATATCCCTGCGCCAAACTCTGCGCCTACCATCACCCTACCGGATAGCTTCAGCTTCGATAAGAACGGAACTCTTGTGCAGAGCTTTGCTTCCTACATTGCTGATGTGGATGGAAACCCATTATCCCTCAGCGTGTCCGGCAACAGTAACGTGAATGTTCAGATTAACGGCAGCAACGTAAGCTTCAGTGCCACCACAGACTGGATCGGCACAGAAACCCTAACCTTCACGGTTAGCGATGGCACTCTTACTGCTTCCGATGTTGTGGATATTACTGTTAATCCCATTAACACCCCTGTTTGGGAGCCTGTGGATTACGGCAGCACTCCTGCCGTTGTTTACGCCGTGGTAACCATAGACAATATCCCGGCACAGGTAAACGATTGGGTAGCAGCCTTTGTAGGTGATGAATGCCGTGGAACCGGGGTTATTACCTTGGTTCGTCGCGCCTCCGCCACCACCACTCTGGATGTAAACCTTGCCGATCCCGGGGAAGTGGTAACCTTCAAAATCTACTGCTACACCGAGGATACTGTGTATATGGTACCGGAAGTAATGCCTATGGATCCCGGAACTATCTATGGTGAAACCGAGCCTGTGGTTCTGAACGGCACTTCAAACGTTGTTTTGGTTGCCCCCGTAGCAAGCATCCAGCAAACCATGCTGGGCACCAAGCTAAGCTGGAATGCAGTGCAGTTCGCCGGAACATACCAAGTTTGGCATTGCACAGAACCATACGGCGAATATACCTTAGCAGGCACAACCAATACGCTTTCTTGGGATATCAATCCTGATCAGCCAAGAATGTTCTATAAGATAATCGCCGCCCAAAGTGTTCCCACAAGGACAATTTGGCAAGGCAGAAATAAATAATCCTGTAGAAAAGCCAAGATAACAAGTTGTGAAGCAGGGTGGAAGATATCTTCCACCCTGCTTTTTAATGTAAACAATAGTTGAATGAGAGCTGTAATACCGCTTCCGGAATGTGAATGCATAGTCGTAATTTCACACGCCTCGTGTGACGACAGCCGAGGGCGGCAGTCATTACAGATTTGTACCTATTCAATCTGGAAATTGTATTATTTTGCCGGAGGATACTGGCAGATTTGGAGTAAAACTTTAAGCTTCTTCCTTGCATCTTAACCTCTATCAAACCTCACCTTAACCTCACAAAGAGAGGTTAAGGTGAGGTTTGCTTTAGCTGCTCCTGTCCGCAAGCATACCATAACTAACTGGAAACATGCAGCAATAGCGGTAGCATTGCCCACCCATTGCCCTCTTTGTGGGCAATGAGTGGGCAATAATAGGGCAATGAAAGCAAGGTTGGTCACACCCTCCGTATCTGCCCACTTAACAAAGGATTTTATTCGTCACTTGCTGCTACACTTTATCCCAGATGCCTGGCTGTAGAAAGAACTTGGAGCTTAGAGCTGCTACCCAATCGATTTAGAAAGAGAGCTAACCAATGCTGTTTGCTTGGGAATGTAGGCTTCTCATCCGGCGCAAGGCTTTCTGTTTGTGCTGTTTCGCCCTTTCTACGCTGATTTTCAGGCGGGTAGCTATTTCTTTCAGGCTCATATCGGAAGCGAAGGAAAGGCGCAGAATATCCTGCTCCAAACTCGGCATATTGGGGGGAAGCTTAAGATCATCGGCTACATCGGTGCTCGCTTCCTGTGCTACTAACCCGGCAGCTTGCAACTCGCCTAATTGATCGGTTTTGCCGTTTAGTTCGCTTTCTTGCTTGAGTGCTTCCAGAACTTGTTTCTTTATCCAAAACGTGGCGTAGGTAGAAAACTTTGTTTCCCGTGCCGGATCGAAGCGTTCATATGCCATGTATAGCCCCAGCAGGCTTTCCTGCTTCAGATCTTCAAGGGGCACGCCACGGTTTCGGTATTCGTTGGCGATGCTGTAAGCCAGGTTTTGATACTTCCCGAGCACAGCTTCGAAGCTGGGCTTGGCATTTATATCCGAAAACATGGGAGTTATTCCTTACCAGCTTCCTGAAAGCTGCTTTGTGGGCAGATAGATCATAAAGCAGGTTCCTTTACCCAATTCGCTGCTCACATCAATTCTGCCATTGTGTAGCATAACAATGTGTTTCACGATGGCAAGCCCCAGCCCTGTTCCGCTTTGGCTACGGTTGCGGGAAGAATCTGCCACATAAAAGCGTTCAAAGATGCGGGGCAGATGGTGGGCATCGATGCCTTTGCCGGTGTCGCATACTTCAAACAGCACTTCGTTATCCAACGCCCGGCTCTTAATGGATATCTCACCTTTCTCGGTGTAACGCAGGGAGTTTTGCACCAAGTTCAGAAATACCTGCTCCAGCTTGAAGGGATCGCAGTGCAGCCGGGGTAGCCGCTGATCAAGCTGTATGGAAAGGGATAGCCCCTTCTCTTCCACATGGGGGCTAAGCACCATCTGGACGTTCTCGAAAAAGGTGTTCAGGTTTATCTCCTGCCTTTCGATCTCAGCGATACGTTCAAGGCGGATAAGCTGTTCCAAATCGCTGATTAGATGAATCAGCCGATCAGTATGGTTCTGGATTATCTTAAGGTAGCGGAGGTTATTCTCTGTGGATTTATCCTGCATGGCATCCGTAAAGCCCTTTATAGCAGTAAGCGGGGTGCGCAGTTCGTGGGCAAGATTAACCACGAAGTCTTTTTTCATCTGCTCTGCCAACCGGATGGAGGAGATATCCTGCATGATGAATACCCGGCGTCTTGCTTCTTCGTTACGGTTGCCGGATAGCAAGTAGCTGCGGTCGCCAAACTGAAGTTCTTTCATCAGCTTTGCATCATCCGTGTCGCTGTCCTTAATCTGTTTGATCAGGATTGGCTCGCGGATAACTTCCCAATAGAATTGCCGTTTATCCGGATTATACGCATCGAAGAGGCTGGTGAATGCCTGGTTAGCCCACACCAATCTGCCGTCCAGATTTTGTGACCACAGCACATCGTCTATGGAGCTAAGCAGAAGGCGAAGTTCCTCTCTGTGTATTGCCAGGTGATTGATCGTGTTATCCAGCTTGCCTAGCATGAGGTTTAGATCCTGCCCCATGGTGTCAAACTCATCCAGTTGCAGGCTGGGGATGCGAACGCTGTGATCACCTTCTGCAATCTGCTGTGCTGCTTTGGAGATCATGGCATATTGCTTTCTAAGGTTACGGTTTACAAACACAAGCATCACCGCCACCAGAGCAGCCATCGCAAGCAGCAAGATAATTACCGGCATGTTTAGCTGCAACAGCAAGGCAAGAATAAGCAGCAGAATGCAATGTGCGATTACTAGGGTGCGGAACAGGCTGTTTTTGTCCAAGTTATTCCTCGCCACCGGCACTGAAACGGTATCCAACGCCCCGGATATTCTGGATCATTATGGCGAACTCGCCCAGCTTCTCGCGGAGGTTGCGGATGTGAACATCTATCGTGCGCTCTATCACTACCTTATCGGTTCCCCACAGTTAATCCAGCATCTGGCTGCGGTTGTAAACCCAGCCCGGGCGCTTGGTAAGTAGCTGCAATATCTTGAATTCGGTAAGGGTAATATCCGCGCGCTTGCCGTGGATATGCACTTCGTAGCGGTTGAAATCTATCACGAAGCCGGGGGTGATGCTAAGCACGTTTCTGCTGCTCTCCCAACTGCTGCGCCTTAGCACGGCATTAACCCGCGCTACAAGCTCTTTGGCATCGAATGGCTTGGTGATATAATCATCTGCTCCGTATTCCAGTCCCTTCACCTTATCTTCGATATCGGTTCTGGCGGTAAGCATGATAACGGGGATATTCTCTGTTGCAGGATCGCTTTTAAGCTTCTGGCACACTTCCATGCCATCCATCCCGGGCAGCATCAGATCCAGGATAATCAGATCGACGGCACCACCTTTAAGGCTTTGCAGCATGGGCTCGGCTCGCTCGAAACCTTTGGTGCTAAACCCGGCATCCTCAAGCTTCAGTTGCACCAGTTCCAGAATATCGGCTTCATCTTCCACGATATACAGCAATTTACTCATCACACACTCCTGTATGTATGTCATGCTACCCTGAGTGGTTTATAATCAGGTGGGGGTAACTATGCTAACCAAAACGAGGCGGATGCCATTTATGACAAGGAAAAACGGTTATTTTTGGGTTAAATAAACTTAACAATTGCGGGAGCATTGTTGGTAAAAGACTTTGGAGTTCTGCTTAGTTGGTAAATTGGCATATATTAAGGGATGCCTTTGTGCTTTGGTTACTAACAGATATGTAGCTTAGTCTTCGTTTATCTCATCCGGAAGGGAGAAATAGAGGGTGGAGCCAGTGCCGATGGTGCTTTCTGCCCATATCTCGCCGAAGTGCCGGTCGATAATCTTCTTCACAATCGCCAAGCCAATACCGGTTCCTTCGAATTCCGTGTCTCGGTGCAAGCGCTGGAAAGCATCGAATATCTTGTTTACAAACTCCATATTAAAGCCCACTCCGCTGTCCTTAACGAAATAGACTGTATCGCGCTCTAGTTTTTTGTAGCCAATGTGGATTTGTCTGGTCGCACAGGGAAAGGAGAATTTTGCTGCATTCTCCAGCAGGTTTTGCCATACTTGCCTGATCAGGGCATAATCCGCAATGCAATCCGGAAGAGCATCAATTACTACATCAAACTGTATCGGAGCATATGTATCCAAGATGTCCTTACATATTTTGGATGCCATCTCATACATGTTTACCTGTGTGTATTGGATGGTATTTCTGGTTAGCTTAGCCAGTTCCAGCAACTCTTTTATGAGTGTATCCATGCGGTGCGAAGTATCCCGAATGGTGCTTAGGAGTTGCAGGGCATTCTCATGTAAAGATGGAGCATAGTCTTCTATCAGGATGTTGCAATAACCGTCAATGGTGCGCAGGGGTGAGCGCAGATCGTGTGCCACGGAATAAGAGAAAGCTTCCAGTTCCCGGTTGGAGGAAGTTAGTTGTTTGGTTCTTTCTTCCACCTTTTGTTCCAGTTCGGTAGCGTGTTCTTTAATCCTTTGGATCAGTTGCAGATGGTGCAAAACTATAGCAAGCTGATTGGCAAATTCATCCGCGATTTCGCTGTATTCAGGAGTGAAAAAGTCTTTTTGTTCGGAAGAGAACCAGAGGAAGCCAACCATTTCGTCCTGTAGAATCATGGCATTATACATAAAAGACTGTATCCCATCTGCAATCAAGGCAGCTCTAATTGGCATGTCTGGAGGCTGAGGGACTTCGCTGGCATCGTTGATGATAATTGTTTTAGACTGGATTAACTCCCGGAGGTATTCAGTATTTGGAGGATAGAGCTCTTCGCTGTTTAGGTAGTTATACCGGTTATCAGGTTTGTAATAGGTGTGGATGTTTACCATGCCATCAACCACCACATTTACAGTAAGCACGGTAAACGGGATCAGCTCGTGCAGGCTTTGAACCGCTGCAATACAGACAGATTCAAAGGAAAGAGTTTCCAGCACAATACTATCTATCTTGCGCAGGATTTCAAGCCTGTGGGAGTAACGGTTTCTTTGCTCTTCGGCTTGCATTTTTTGGGTAACATCCAAAGCTATCCCACCTATGAGTGGTTCACCATGGGGGTTTGGCAACACGAATTTGGTGGTGTCGTAGATATGGAGGCTGCCGTCGTTATGAAGTATTTCCTCAGTCACATTTCGAGTACCATTTAGAAGAGTCTGCTGATCTTCCTCTACTATAGCATTGGCAATTTCCCTGGTATAAAAACTATGAGGTCTCGTGCCGATCTTTCTTTCCGCGTTATGCACATTCATAAGGTATTTGTTAACATACAGAACGGTGCTGTAGCAATCCTTTATAAACACTCCCCCGGGCAAGTTATCCATAAACAATTCAAAGCGTTCCTGGCTTTCTTTGATCGCTATCTGATCAGCAAGGCGTTCCGAGATATCGCGGATAACTGCAATAATACCGGTGATTTGGTTATCTACAATAATTGGCGTGCTGCTAACCTCTACTTGAACCCTTTTTTTCTCACTGTTGAACAGCTCCATCTGATACAATCTCGATCCTATAAAGCCTTGCTGTCTTTCTAAAGAGTGCTGGGCTAACATGGGGCGATATTCTTCAGGAACATAATCCATAATGCTGGTCGAACTCAATTCCTCCGGTTTCACTCCCAAGAAGCTTAGTGCTTTTTTATTTGCATAGGACACAGAGCTATCAAAGTGATGCACAAGGATAACATCCTGAGCTGTTTCGGCAAGTAAGCGGTATCTCTCTTCGCTTTCAGCCAGAATCAGTTCTGATTTCTTCTTTTCTGTTATGTCCGTAAACACACACTGGGTTTGCTGTACCCCTCCTTCTTCGTTAGGCACAATAACGCCACTGAAGTTAGTGAGGATTTGGCTGCCATCCTTTTTTATCAGAACATGTTCAACATCCTCGATATGTCCTACTTCCTTAAAGCGAGCAAAGCAATCAAAGAAGTGCCTTTGATAGTCCGGTTGGATGATATCCGCAAAGCTTTTACCAACAATTTCACTCAGCTCATATCCCATCGTCTTTTGCCAGGCTTTGTTCACGGAGATAAAACAACCTTTCTCATCAAGAGATTGATAAGGCATGGGGGCATTCTCGTATAAGCTGCGGAATTGCTGTTCGCTATGTTGTAAATTTAGCCTTTCTTGCCTGATCTGCATCCGGCGCACCAATAGCTGTCCCAGTAGAACAGTAGCAAGGGGATAGATAAACATAACCGGTAGAGCAATGGTGGTAAGGACATTCATCCGTTGAGAAGCGGGAAGCAACAAGGTTAGGGAAAGCATGGTTACATGGGTGGCAACACCCAGAGTGTAGAATTCTAAAAAGCGATATGGACGTTTCCACTTACGATGCAGCTTTTTCCAAACAAAGCCCCAGCATACGGACGCAATGATAACCGAAACACCCATATACACACCTGCTCCGCCCTGTATAATACGGAAAGTGGCAGCGATAGCCGTGGCGATGACAGCAGGTGCAAGCCCAAAGAACATACCTGTAAGGCTAAGCAGAATTGAGCGTGTATCGAAAACTATGCCGGGTCTGAGAATCCAGGGATTCACCATAATTGCTAAAGCAATAAAACCTAAGCTGATACCCGCAAATACCTTAAGCAACCAGGTTTGACGGTAGCTTCGCATGGTTATGGCATCGAACACAATCCCCAGTGCCAGCAGCAGAGCTGCATTATAGATCAGGGAAGGAAACACGCCTTGGTGCAATTTACCCCCTAATAACAGGCAACTTATTCAAAGCGTTAAACTGTCACCTGGTGGGAGGTGGTTCGTTTATTTCCAACCAGTAACGCCCCAGAAGACTAACCACTTCTGCGAACTTGTTAAAATCGACAGGTTTGCGAATATAGCTATTTGCTCCGCTATTATAGGCTTTCAGCAGATCAGAATCTTCATTAGAGGAAGTTAACACAACAACGGGGATTAGTTTTGTTTTGGCGTTGGCACGGATACGTTTAATAACTTCGACGCCGTCTATCTTAGGAATATTCAGATCCAACAAGATCAAATCAGGTAATAAGTAAGGGCTTCTGTGGGCATGAACTCCCGTACAAAACAGATAATCCAAAGCCTCAACGCCGTCTTCGGCTACATCTATGTTTACGTCAAACCGGTTCTTTTTAAGAGCACGCCTGGTTAGTTCAACATCAGATGGACTGTCTTCTACCAAAAGGATGGTTGGTACACTCAAAGCATTCTCCAATGTATTTCACACCTTATTCAAACCGCCACAATCTCAAAATTCATGGGCAGTTTGTTCTTAGGTTCTCAATATTTACAATAACAGACAGTTGTCAAGATAAATCGAATCAATTTTTCTGGGCATCCAACTTCGGAATAACACACGTTTCGTCTGTTGCATGTTATCAAGCCGAAAATAGCTGCTATCTTACTTCAAGTAAGTCTGCCGGATGAGACGGGTCGTCAGATGCTACGCTTGCCCCCAGATCTCTTCATCCTTGCACTCCGGTGATAATTCGCATCTGGGCTCAGTGGGGGTTGAACGGGCAAAAGCCCGATGATCTCATGGTCAGATCCCGGTCAGCTCTGCTTCGGCAAGCAAGAGAGTTGGAATGAACAATCTAGCTAAACTCACTATTGAGCTTTGTTTCGAAACAAGCGAGTGTCCATATCTCGGAATAGCTGACGTCTCGTCTGCGACAGCTATAATAAACCCCAATCCCCATAATCTTACAGGCAAACCATGCAAAACAAAATTGGCTTGACAGAACTATGCAAGCCCTTTTTACTGCACAAACTGAGGTGAATTATGACAGATGCAATAGTATTTTTGGGAATTCAGGGTAGTGGCAAGGGAACTCAAGCCAAAATATTGGCTGAAAAAACAGGCTACCAACATGTTAATATCGGTGATCTTTTCCGCGAGCAGATTGCCTCCGGGAGTAAGCTCGGTTTAGAAGTGAAATCCATTATCGCACGTGGCGATCTGGTGAGTGATGAACTGGTGTTTGATCTGGTAAACAGCTCATTATGTGCCAGTTGCCCCGGAATTATCTTTGACGGTTTTCCCCGCACCCCTGCGCAAGCAGAATTCCTGATGGCGAATTACCGTGTGAAGAGAGTTTACTATCTAAGCCTTAGCGAAGATGATGCCATCAGCCGTATTGAAGCCAGGCGGATGTGCGCAGATTGCGGAGAAAACTTCAATCTCATCAGCCGGATACCTAAGCAGGAAGGCAAGTGCGACGTTTGTGGCGGGCAATTGAAACAAAGAGCAGACGACACCGGCGAAGCCATAAAACAGCGGGTGAAGGAATTCTACGCCCAAACCTTTGCCTTGAAGGAATTCTTTGCTGCAAAAGGGGTTTTGCACACCATCTCTGCAGACCAGGGAATACAGGATATAGGCAGAGATATTTTGCAGGATTTGAATACCCTGTAGGTTGTCTTCCATGCCTGATCCTAGTAATAAAGCCCCATTGCGACATATTGAACTGATAGCCTATTTATTGGCTGCATGGAGCTTTTTAGTCCTGTTTTTAGAGCCGATTATTGGCTACTACCTAAACTATCGCAGCATAGAACTGGCAACTGCCCTGGCTAATCTACTGCTAATGATACTTACTATCCTAAATCATGTGCTGTTCAGAGGCTTGAAACGCAATCGCAGAATCATCATCCTTGATGTGATCATGCTATTGATGGGAGCAATGCTACTGGCTTATCAGGCTAAGTTTGTGATCTTCTTCCTACTGATCCGGCAAACCTATTTCATCATCCAATACATTATCTTTAAAGCATTTGAAGGCAGGGTGTTAAAGCTGTTAACCGAAAATCCGCCTGTATCTCTGATGCTAAGTTTTGCTGCCGTGATAGCTTTTGGAACAGTTATACTAATGTTGCCTGCTGCAAGTGTTAAAGGACAGGTAACGCACTTCATGGATGCACTGTTTACCGCCACATCCGCTACCTGCGTAACTGGCTTAGTAGTAGTTGATACGGGGACATATTTCTCGCTCTTTGGGCAATTGGTGATATTATTGTTGATCCAGATTGGTGGCTTGGGGATTATGACTATCTCCACTGCCTTTGCCCTGATGCTGGGGCAGCGCCTTACCCTGAAGCTGGAAAATGTGATGCACAGCGTAGTTGGAGAGCATAGGGTAGTCAGCGTGTTTAAGCTACTACAAAGCATTATCCTGGTGACAGCCCTTATCGAATCTGTTGGAGCAGTATTTCTGTTTATAAGTTTCTCTAAAGTCCTGCCAACTTCACAGGCGATATACAATGCAGTATTTCACTCCGTATCAGCTTTCTGCAATGCAGGTTTTGCGCTGTGGAGCGATAGCATGGTGAGTTTTGTGGATAGTCCGGTGGTGAACCTCACCATCACCTTCCTGATCATACTGGGAGGACTGGGCTTCACTGTGATCATAGACTTATACCGGAATATCTTTTCCGGGGATAGGATAAAGAAGCTGACTCTACATACAAAAATCGTCCTGGCTACTAGCGCAGGCTTGATACTGCTTGGCTTTATTACCCTGTTTCTGGCAGAGTATCACGCAAGTATGGAAGGCTATAGTGTCTCACGCAGGATGCTTAGTTCATGGTTTCAGTCTGTAACCATGCGGACGGCGGGGTTTAACACGATAGATATTGGAAGGTTTAGCTCTGCTTCGGTGCTTGTTGCTCTTGCGCTTATGTTTATTGGTGCTTCTCCCGGCTCCACCGGTGGTGGGGTGAAAACCACTACCTTTTCGGTATTACTGTTTTCGGTGGTTGCAATGCTTAGTGGGAAGCGGGACCTGTCGGTTTTTAACCGCAAGATAGCCATTTCTAATGCCAGGGAAGCTACTACGCTGCTTACGATTGCAGCGATGATTATCTTTGCCGTAATATTTATTCTCCTCTTAATAGAACCTTTTGCTTTTGAAAGAATTGTGTTTGAAGCTATCTCTGCTTTCGGAACCGTGGGGCTGTCTATGGGTATAACCAGCAGCCTCAGTTACCCTGGCAAAGCCCTGATAACCTTGTTGATGTACATCGGACGCATAGGACCCCTAACAATGATCTACGCCTTCTCCATGCGGAAACGGCAACCCAATATTAATTATGCTGAAGAAAAGATTGCGATTGGGTAGGGTGTGAGGTGGTAGGTTACAGGTTACAGGTTACAGGTGGCAGGTTACAGGGGGCAGGTGGCACATAGATGACAGGAGAGAGTTATGATTGAGAGCTATAAGGATTTGATAGTGTGGCAAAAAGCCATGGAATTAGCAGAGGAAGTGTATCGCCTTGCCAAAAACTTCCCGCGGGAAGAATTGTATGCGTTGACAGACCAAATACATAGAGCGGTTGTTTCTATTCCATCTAACATTGCTGAAGGTAAGAACAGGAACTCTGTATCCGAATACTTACATTTTCTTTCTATAGCAAGAGGATCTTTAGCCGAGGTCGAGACCCAGATTCTCCTTGCGATAAGATTTGGTTATATTAATCAATCACAGGCTGATAAGGCTTTGAGGTTAAGAGAAGAGATAAGCAGGATGCTGGCAGCTATGCGCACAAAACTAAGCGCGGTGAAACCTGTAACCTGCAACCTGAAACCTCTAACCTAATAAGGAGTACAGAGATGGCACGTTACGCGGTGATCGGACTCGGACGCTTCGGAATGACCGTTGCCAAAATATTGGCAGAAAACGGTATGGAAGTGATTGCCATAGATAAGCAACAGGAACTTGTGGATGAAGTAAGCGGCTTGGTTACATCGGCAATCTGTATGGATAGCACGGATGAATCCGCGCTTCGCTCTCAAAACCTGAACGAAGCAGATGCGGTGATTGTGGGTATTGGCAGCAATATCCAGGAGTGCATCCTTACCTCCGCCATCCTAAAAAAGATAGGGGTGGGGATTATCTATGCCAAGGTGGAATCACAGCTGCATGGACGCATTCTATCCCTTATTGGGGTTCAGCATACGCTCCTGCCGGAGGAAATGGTAGGAAATCAGCTTGCCAAGACGCTTATCTCAAGGAATATCCTGGAGTATGTGAATCTCTCCAGCGGGCATATAGTGGTGGAAATGGTGGCCCCGAGGGAGTTCGTGGGGCGTCCCTTGCAGGATTTGGCACTGCCTACCAAGCGAGGTGTGAATGTGATAGCCATTAAGTATAACTACCTTTCCGTTACAGATGATGGACGCAATGTGATAGAGAAAAGGCTGAACGATATGCCCGGCGCAAACGACCTCATTAATGAGGGAGATGTGCTTATTCTCCTGGGTCCCAAAGGTAATATAGACAAGCTGATCTATGAGACAGCATTGAATAAGGACTGATTTATGAAACACTCCATTAAATCTAAGTATCATGTCATGATTGCCCTTCTGTTCGGGCTGATTACTATCCAGACTGCCTTTCTGCTGTTTGCGGTAAGCCGGGCAAAAGACGTGATGAGCCTTGCCGGTGATATTCACTCCATTGTGATTGTTTTTGTGTTCCTGATCTTCGTTTATATAGTTGTGCTGTTTAACTACATTCCTTTTCGGCTGCGTAAGGCTATCAGGGAAGTGGGCTCACTTGTGGACAGTATTTCTAACGGTAATTATCAGATAGATATAGATAGCTCTACTTATGATCAGGATCAGGATTTCCAGGATTTGGTATTCTCTCTGGAGAAAATGCTGGGGATAATCATGCGCTTCGATTCTGCCAAAGCAGATAAGATATTCGAGCATCATCAAAGGCTTCAGCTATTGATAAACTTGCTGCCTCAATCTATCCTGATTACAGGTGTGAACGGGGATGTGGTGTATTGCAACGAACACTTCAGGAAACGCTTTCCCATGGTCTCGGAAATGGTGAACCTGAATGAACTGATCCTAAAGAACGATTACCAGGCTCGGATTGTGGCTGTGATAATCGATGCCTTGCGTTATGGTAACAACATCTATGACGTTATGGTAAATGATCTGATCTATTTGGGCAAAGTACGCATCAATGGCTCTATTGTTCGTAACCGTAAAGGCATTTCAACAGGAGCTGTTTACGTTCTGGATTTCACGGATAATGAAAAACAGGATTAGGGTAATCTGCGAGACAACAGAACCTAAAAGACTGGATAAGTATCTGGTGGAGCTAAATATCCAGGAGCTTTATTCCCGTAGTTTTATCGAGCGGTTGATAGACGAAGACCGCATTCTGGTTAATAGCATCCCGGTGAAAAAGAGCTATCCCCTTAAAACCGGGGATGAGATCATGCTGAACCTACCCGAACCGGAGTCCCTTGACGTATTTCCGCAAGACATACCACTGGATGTAGTGTTTGAGGATGACGACCTGGCAATAATAAACAAAGCTCATGGCATGATTGTGCATCCGGGGTTTGGGAATCCGGATGGCACCTTGGTAAACGCCATTATGCACCGCTTCGGCAGCAATCTATCTATCGGCAGAGATGTAAACCGTCCGGGGATAGTCCACCGTTTGGATAGAGGAACCTCCGGCTTGATCATGATAGCCAAGAACGATGCTACTCAAGCCAAGCTATCGGACATGTTCGCCAAACGGCAGATAAAGAAAACCTATCTGGCGATCAGCACGGGAGTGCCTGAACCGGATAGCGGAACCATAGAAACCTATATAAACCGCAGCAATCATAACCCGCGCATGATGTGTGTATCGGACGAGGGACGTTATGCGGTAACGCATTATGAAACCCTTAAGACCTGGCACTATTTTGCCCTGCTGAAAGTGAACTTGGAGACAGGTAGGATGCACCAAATCCGAGTGCACTTTGCGCATCTAAACTATCCCATACTGGGGGATTTGCTTTATAACACCAGACGCTACGTTCATTCCCTGCTGCCTGATAACATGAAGAAAAAAGCTACCGAGCTTCTTACCACACATCTGCTGCGCCAAGCGCTGCATGCTTGGAAGCTGGAGTTTATTCACCCGTTTACCGGTAATCTGATCAGTGCTTGTGCATCTCTTCCTGAGGATTTGGTTTATACCCTCAATTGGCTCGATGAGTATTTTGCTATTGACACTGAAACACGTGATATTAAAAGTATCTTCAAGGAGAATCCAGAGATTGAAAGATAGTATAGCATTACCCGAAGCTCCCATCTTTAGCAGCATCGATGATGCCTTAGATGCTATTCGCAAGGGAGAAATGATTATCGTGGTGGACGATGAAAACCGCGAGAATGAAGGTGATCTGCTGATGGCAGCAGACATGATTACCCCTGCGCATGTGAACTTCATGATCAGCCACGGCAAAGGATTGCTTTGTGTTCCCATGGATGCTGAAACCGCAAGCAGGCTGGATATTCCCCTCATGACCAGCAGGAACAATGAGCGTCATGGCACCAAGTTCACCATTTCTGTGGATGTAATAGAAGGCACCACTACCGGCATATCCGCTTCGGAACGTGCCAAGAGTATAAAAGCTTTAGCCGATCCCAATAGTAAGGCAGCTATGTTTATGCGCCCCGGACATGTGTTCCCCCTCCTTGCAGAGAGGGGTGGAGTGCTCCGGCGGGCTGGGCATACCGAGGCAGCCGTGGATTTAGCCAGATTTGCCGGCTTTAACCCTGTGGGTGCTATCTGTGAGGTTATCCGCGAGGATGGCGAAATGGCTAGGCTGGATGATCTTATTCCCTTTGCCCAAAAGCATGGATTGAAGCTGATTACCATAGAGGAGCTTATCCACTGGCGGCGTAAAAGAGAGCGCATGGTGCATCCTGTATCCAAAGCCAGTTTGCCTACCCATTACGGTCAGTTCGATATTATTACCTATGTAAGCGATATCTCCGATGAGTATCATATTGCCTTGGTGATGGGTGAGATTACCAAAGACGAAGCCATCCTGGTTCGTGTGCATTCGGAGTGTTTAACCGGCGATGCGCTTCATAGCCTGCGTTGTGATTGTGGCGAACAGCTTGCCCGTTCCTTCGAGCTTATCTCAGAAGCCGGCAGAGGCGTGATTTTATACATGAGGCAGGAAGGCAGAGGCATTGGCTTACTGAACAAGATAAAAGCCTACCACCTTCAGGACAACGGAGCAGATACCGTGCAAGCCAATCTCGACCTCGGCTTCCCGGAAGACTTGCGGGATTACGGGATCGGTGCCCAGATTTTAAAAGACCTGGGATTAAAGAAGATTAAGCTGCTTACCAATAATCCCAAAAAGATCGTGGGCTTAACGGGTTACGGTCTGGAGATTGTGGAGCGTATTCCCATCGAGATAGAGGCAGGGGACGACAACAGACGTTATTTGCACACCAAGAAAACCAAGATGGGGCATATCCTGCATGAGGTTTAATCTAAAGCTTATATTGCTTCTAATTGCAATCCTGCTAAGCTTCAGCATCCTTGCTGCAGTAACCCCTAAACCGATTGGTTTTGTGAACGACTTCGCCGGAGTAATGACCCCCGAAACCAGAACCAAGATAAACGATTGGGCAATAGAGCTGCGTGAAAAGACGGATTGTGATTTCTTCATTGCCACCTTCCCGGATATGGGGGGGGCTAACGAAGTGGATTACAGCGTGCAGGTTTACAAGGATTGGGCAATCGGGAGTAAGCGTGATGAGGGAGTGCTGATTATGCTTGCCCTTGCAGAACGCAAGCTGCGTATCGAAGTTGGTTATGGTTCCGAAGGCTATATCACCGATGCCTATGCTTCTGATGTTTACCAAACCATGAAATCCTACCTAAGCAGAGGCAGCGAGAACTGGGATGAAGCCTTTATTCAGGGAAGCCTGATGCTGCTTTCCAGATTCGCTACAGAAAAAGGTGTAACCCTTAGCGGAGTGTCGGAGTATTCCAAAGCATCCGCCACCAGACGCCAAAGAGGCAGCTATGGCGGAATCGGCATTATTATTCTATTCATTATCCTTATGATTGTTACGAAAGGCAGAATCCTGGAAGTCCTGCTCTGGATGTCCATCTTAAGCGGACGTGGCGGAGGTTGGGGCGGCGGAAGCTCCGGTGGTAGCTGGGGTGGGGGTAGCAGCGGAGGCTTTGGTGGTTTCGGCGGTTTTGGCGGTTCGGGCGGTGGACGCTCGGGCGGTGGTGGAGCAGGAGGAGGTTTTTGATGCTCTTTTTAAAATCATTAAGTTTTATCCTATGGAACATAGCCTTAGGGCTATCCTTAGTGTATTTGTTCAAGTGGGTTCTGTTCAATACCAAAGCACGTTACATATTTGGTAAACGGATTCCCCTCACTCCCGGTTTCCTGGTTGCGAAACGGGAATGGTTATTCAGTAAAGCACGTGATATACTGCACGATTATCTGGAGCAAGCTGCTAACCCCGACCGTAATGGTTACCTAAGTAAGTGGCTAAAGCAGATACGCATGTTCCTGTGGGAGAAGACAGAATTCGTACAGGAATGGCGCTTTATGCCCGCCAAGTTCAAGCAGAGCATTCGCAGCAAGATCGTGGATGCCTTTGTGAATCTTGCCGGTAACCTACTGCGTAAAACTGTGCCTCGCATGATTGAGCAGCTTAGGATAGAGCATCGGATCGACGATTTCGATTTCCAGTTCAGCATCGATTTCTTCTACGGCTATTTCCGTAAGTATGTTTACAAGCCCTTGCTGATTGCTTTTCTGGCTGTAAACTTTCTTATCGGCGTAATGAACATGATCTTCTTCCTTATCATCGCATAAGGTTTCTATGCACGTTCGTAAGGGATACCTACGGCGGTTAGCAGCTCGCTTTAATCTGCATGCAGATGCGCTAAGGCTGGCAAAGCGCTTTCTGCTGGTGTTCCTGTTCATTGTCTTCCTACTGTTTCTATCAGCGTTTTTAGCCTGGTTCTTCGAGTTCCGGGGTAAAGAATCCAGCACCATCAGATCTTTCTGGGATGGTATATGGTGGGCGGTAGTTACTATTGCCACAGTTGGTTATGGCGATAAATTCCCGGTTACATACCCCGGGCGTGTCGTTGGAATAATTCTTATAACGGTTGGTTTCACCACTCTCTCCGTTTTTACGGGTCTTATCGCATCTCTGTTCGTGGAGGACAAACTGAAAGGAGCAAAAGGATTGAAACAGGTAAGAACACATAATCACGTAGTAATCTGCGGTTGGAACAACACCGGAGATTACTTCCTTCGTGCCCTCATCGAAAAGCAACTTCAGGATACGGATGTTTGCATATTGGCAAACGAACCGCCCGAGTTCTTTGAACGCCTGGAAGCTAAATATCCCAGCCTGCCCCTCAGCTTTGTGCGCGGAGAAGCTACCCAGGAAGAATCTTTGCATCGGGCTGCAGTGGAGCATGCCTCACAGGTGATAATCCTGGCAGATCAGTCACTATCCCGCTCTGCTGCCGATGACCGGAGCATTATTGTGGCAAATGCCGTGCATTATCTATCCAAGAAAGAGAAAATTACCGTGCAGCTGATCAACACGGAAAACCGCAACATGCTGCAGCGCATTGGCATATCCAATATCATCATCTGGGACGATATCGGCGGTTATATCCTTGCCAATAACGTTTTTGAGCAGGACAGCCTATCTCTATACTGCAATCTTGCCAAAGCACCTGATAACCGCATTATGACGTATAAGGTATCAGATGGCTACATTGGCAAGAGCTTCGGCGAGTATTTTGATCACCAGTATAAAGAGCATGGAAAACTGATTATCGGGCTGATGAATAAAGAACCGGAACTGGAATCTGCATCTATCTTTGCGGATGACAGCACCGGTATAGATCAGTTTATCAAGGCTGCCCTGGCAAAATCCAAACGCCTGGTGCAGGAAGATAGAAGCAACATTCGCTGGAACCCGCCTCGCGACAGCATTATCCAAGCTAATGATCATGCGATCCACTTAGGATAGGGGCGATATATGATTGATTTAAACATACTCCAAAAGGTTCCCCTGTTTAAAGGTTTGTCCCAGCAGCATTTGGAAAGCCTGCAACCTCTGTTGCAACCTCTGAAGGTAAGTAAAGGGCATTATGTGTTAAAGGAAAATACCTTTGGGGATCAGATTTATCTGTTAGTGGAAGGCTGCGTAATCGTCACCAAGGATTTAGTGAGGGGCTTCGAAGAGGATCATGCCTCCACAGAGAAGGTTCTGGCTACCCTTTGCGGGGATCTGCTGCCCACCTTTGGCGAAAACGGGGTGCTTGGTCATGCTGCCCGCACTGCCAATATTATCGCCCAAAAAGACAGCCTGCTATACACCCTTAGCAAAGCGGAATTCGATAGTTTTGCAGCGGATAATCACTTGGCAGCATACATTGTGATGACCAATATCGCCAAGAAGTTATCCGAAAACCTCCAAGCCACCGATGCCAATCTCGTAAAGCTGGCAACCGCTTTATACATCGCGGTTCAGCAGTAATCCGGTTAGATTCATTTACTAAGTTATGCATGCATGGCTTGCCTCTTCCTTACAAGCATTACAGTATCATTGCAGATTCATTACAGATAAAACCTGCAATGAGTCCGTAATGATACTGTAATGCATGCAAGGAAGCCGATACATTTTTCTTGCCAAAAACATCCCTTTCTGATGCTTGACTTATAGCTGAAATGCTTTATCTATATATGTAAAAGTAATTTTCCAAGGAGTGCTTTAGTGGAAGACACCAATAATAGAATACCCAGAACCCTGCCAGTTTTACACATGAACAGCGTGGTGATGTTCCCATACCTGCTGATGCCCCTCGTGATCTCGGATGAAGAATCCAAACTGGTGATAGATTATGCCCTTTCCAATGACAAGCTGATGGCTTTTTTCCTGGATAAGGAGAAAGGCGATGGAGCTGATACCGAGCTGGCAACAATCGGCACGGCGGTAACCATTCTGCGCATGATGCGCAATCAGGATGGCTCTATCAGCCTGCTGCTGCAAGGCACTGCCCGTATCAAGCAGCAGAAAGTGGTGCAGAAGAATCCCTTTATCATGGTGGATGTGGAAACAATTACCGAGCAGAATACCGATGATACCGAGATTCAGGCATACCGCACCATTGCTCTGGAACTGCTGGATAAAATATCCCAGGAAAGCAGCCTGCTGAACAAGGAAATGATCTCCGGGCTTACCAACATCAAGCAAGCCGGCAGAGTGGCAGATATTATCGCCGGTAACATAGACCTTCCCGTGGCAGACCGCCAGAAAATACTGGAACTCAGCAACCTAAAGCAGCGCTATCGCTTCCTGAATAACTGCCTGGCAGAGCTTATCCGCCAGATGCGGGTGGAAAACCATATCCGCAGCAATCTGCAACTGGAAATGAACGAAGACCAGCGCCGCTATTACCTGCGCGAGCAAATGGATGCTATCCGTCGCGAACTGGGTGAAACGGATGAGGTTAGTAAGGAAATGTTTAAATGGCGGGAGCTGATCGAAAAGAACAAGCTGCCGGAACATGTGAAAGAAGTGGCTTACGAAGAGCTGGAACGCCTTTCCACCATGCAGCCCGCTGCCAGTGAGTATGGCGTGATCCGCAACTATTTAGAGTGGATTGTTAATCTGCCCTGGCGCACCTATAGTAAAGACCGGCTTGATCTTAAGAAGATAGAACGGATCCTTGCCAAAGATCATTATGGCTTGGATAAAGCCAAGACCCGCATTCTGGAATACATTGCCGTTAAAAAGCTGAAAGGACACCTGAAGGGTCCCATACTGTGCTTCGTGGGTCCTCCCGGAACCGGGAAAACTTCAATTGGGAAATCTGTGGCGCGTGCCCTGAACCGCAAGTTTATCCGTATGTCCCTGGGCGGGATTCACGATGAAGCGGAGATACGCGGGCATCGGCGCACCTATATCGGGGCGATGCCAGGCAAGATACTTATGGAGATTAAGCGACAAGGAACTGCCAACCCTGTATTTATGCTGGATGAGATCGATAAATTGGGCAGGGATTTCCGGGGTGATCCGGCTTCCGCGCTGCTGGAAGTGCTTGATCCCGAGCAGAACAACAGCTTTGTGGATAACTATATAAATCTTGCTTTCGATCTTTCCGAGGTGATGTTCATTACCACTGCCAACTCGCTGGAGACCATTCCTCCTCCCCTGCGTGACCGCATGGAGATAATAGAATTTACCAGTTATCTGGAGCATGATAAGATAGAGATCGCCAAAACCTACCTAATCCCGCGGGAGCAGGATGATAACGGCTTGGCAGGAGAAGAACTGGTGTTCACCAAGCCTGCTTTGCAGGAATTGATCCGTTACTATGTACGGGAAGCGGGAGTGCGTAATCTGCAAAGGCGGATTGGCTCGATATTCCGCAAGATAGCGCGTGAAGTAGCCATGGGAACCAAGCAGAAGTGGCACATTAAGTCTCCTGATATAGTTAAATACCTGGGTCCGCGCAAATACACCCTGGAGCTTGCTAACCGTAAGCCGGAAATTGGGGTGGCAACAGGTTTGGCTTGGACAAGCTATGGCGGAGAGATACTATTCTGCGAAACTACCCGTATGCCCGGCAAGGGGAATATCCTGCTAACCGGGTTGCTGGGGGATGTGATGAAGGAATCTGCCAGATTGGCGGTTAGTTATCTGAAAGCGAACCATGCCTTCTATCGTATAAACCCCAAGGATTTCGAGGGTAACGACGTGCACATTCACTTTCCTTCCGGTGCTGTGCCTAAGGATGGTCCATCCGCTGGCGTAGCATTAACAGTGGCTCTGGCATCCTTATACACCCGGCAGAAAGTGCGTCACGATATTGCCATGACCGGAGAGATCACCTTGCAAGGTAAAGTGCTTGGCATAGGCGGATTGAAAGAAAAGCTGCTGGCTGCCCGTAGAGCCGGGATAAAGAAGGTGGTGGTGCCTGATGAGAACAAGGAATCCATATCAGATATTCCTGCCGATATCCTGGAAGGGATCCATATCACCTTTATCAAAGAGGTTTCAGAAGCAATGAAGATACTGCTTATCCCCAATCCCAAGGAACCGGAACTGAAAGCCAAACGCAAGGACGCTAAGCTGAAAAGCAGCACTGAAGATGGAACGCTATCCTAATATAAACATCCTGCTTTGCCTCCCGCAGCAGTATATACCCAAGGCGGAATTTGTGTTTCGCACTTATTGCTATATCCTGCGGCTGAACCCCAAGTTTATGTATGGGGTGCATTACGAAGGGGCGCATCTGTATTATGGCACACCTACTACGAAGGAATACCCCCTAAAGATATACTATGATCCCTCTACTGCGGAGTTCTTCGAAAAGCAGGAGCTATATCCATTGGAGGACGTGAATTTCTGCAAGTTCAAAAGTGAGCATATCCCTTTCCTGTTTTCCCAGGGCGGGGGGATATTCTCCTTTGGGGAAGAGAATTGCGTCATTAGGAAGGATATCATTGCCAGTGGCTTTTACTTTCTTACCTGCTGGCACGAGTATATCCTCAGTTTCCACGGTCAAACCAAAGGCAGGGTGGATTTCAAGCAAAGCCTCCAGTACCGCTGGGATTTTACCGAAACCCCGGTGGTGGACGTGTATTGCCAGATGCTGCTGTATGTTATGGAGAAATACACGCCCCAGTTCATCCGCGACACAAACTGGGCAGAAGACCGTAAGTTCGCCGTGTCACTGTCCCATGATATAGACTATTGGAACTACTGGGATGGAAGCACCAAGCTGGATAACTTCAAGTATAATATCCGCACCTTCTTGGGTCGCCCTATCAATGCCAGCTATAAGATCATCGGGCATCTGCTGCACAAGAACCTTATCTACAACCCCTGGAAGACCATCCGCACCCTTGCCCGCAGGGAAATTGAAAAGGGGGTTCGCTCCACGTGGTTCCTGCTTGCACGGGATGATTTTGAGGATAAACGCCAGAATTATATTGCCGATATCCAATCCAAAGAACAGATTATTGATCTGTTGGGACAGCAGGAAGTGGGCTTGCATGGCAGTCCCGAATCAGCTTTCGACATGGCAGTTCTGCAGGAGGAGCTAAGCAGCCTGCGCGAGCTTGGGTTTAACCCTACAGGTTTCCGCACCCATTATCTGCATTTTAACTACCAAAAGAGCTTCTCCATTCTGGAAGAAGCAGGCATTAAATACGATTCCACCTTGGGATACTGGGAAAACATCGGCTTCCGTGCCGGGATATCTTTCCCGTTCTTCCCCTTTAACATTGCTGAAAACCGTCCCTTTAGAGTGTTGGAAATACCGCTTATCGTGATGGATACCACCCTATACTCGCATAAAGCCATGAATCTAAATTACTTTTCTGCCAGACGCAGCCTGAGGCGGCTTATAGACGTGGCTGCAAAATACCAGAGCCATGTGTCGCTGCTGTGGCACAACACCAGTTTTGATCCCATAGATTACCCCCTGTGGGGAAAGCTGTATTGGGACACGATAGATTATGCGCTGAAGAAACAAGGCTGGATAACCTCACTGCACAACATCTACGAGGAATGGGTGAACCTCAGTTACTGACACAACGGGAGCTATAATGAAGACGCTGCTTTGGAAGATTTTTTTTATTTGCTTCATGCTAGGTTGCATGATGGCATACTTTGTGTTTGTGGTGCTAAAGCTGTTTCTGCCTGCTGCCACCTACCATAGATGGGTTCAGATAGTAGTGCGCTTCTGGGCTAGGACTACGGTTCTCACCACTGGTAGCACGGTTACGGTGGAAGGGCAAGAAAACCTGCCCGAACACCGCAATATCTGCTTCATCAGCAACCACCAGGGTATGTTCGACATCCCGCTGGTGCTGGGCTTCACAGGTATCTCCACGGGATTTATAGCCAAGCAGGAGCTATTCAAGATCCCCATTCTTAGCCACTGGATGCGCGAGATACCCTGTGTGTTTATAGACCGGGGTAGTGCCCGTAAGGCAATGGAATCCTTCCACAGAAGCGCAGAAGTGATTAAAGCAGGGCACCCGATGGTTATCTTCCCGGAAGGCACCCGCAGCCGTAGTGACAACATGGGCGAGTTCCATCTGGGCAGCCTGAAGCTTCCTGCCATGGCAAATGCCACCATCGTCCCTATGGCGATCAAGGGTAGTTTCCGCATCATAGAACTGGACAAGAAGATGCACAAGACCAAGCTGAAACTCCGCATCCTGCCTGCCATAGAGCCGGGAACCCCCTTATACAACGATAAACATAACCTTGCCGAACACCTGCATCAGCTTATCGAAAGCAACCTCCGAGATATGTAAATGAGTTTGTTCCGCTCTTCACAGCATGTTATTACGTTTGTTTTGCTGCTGTTGATCTGTGGATTGCTGCCAGCCCAAACCAAGCTTAGCTGGGGCACCAAACTAGGCTTTAACCTTGCCACCCAATACGGCACCCCAATCCCCGAATATGACTACAAAGTAAGCACCAGCGTCCGTCCCGGCGTTACTGCGGGAGCGTTTCTGGATATGGAGATACTGCCGAACTTCAGCCTGGGTTACGAGCTGCTATACAGCCAGAAAGGCTCTAACGAAACCATTACTATCCTCAGACTGGATACCGATGACGACGGCATCACCGAAGCACTGCAGAAACCTGCGGAGATGAAGGTGAAATATTATCTGGACTACCTGGAAGTCCCTATTCTGCTAAAAGTAAAGGTGTTAGATCGCAGCCGTTTCTCCCTTACCGCCCTCACCGGCACTGCTATGGGGCTTAAGATTAAGGGAGATAGAGAGCTGAAGGGCACCGTCTATTTCCCCAATGGCTCTGGTTTCGACGCCATCCCGCTGCAAGCAGAAAGCAAGCTGAGTGATGTGAACCAGTTTGATTACAGCTTTGTCTATGGTGGTTCTCTCAACCTAAAAACCAAGCTGCCCCTCTGCCTGGAATACAGGTTTACCTTAGGCTGGGATTACCTCTCCCTCCCCACCAATCCGGAGTTCGATCCCAATTCCAAACCGGTAGAACTGCGTAACCAAACCTATTCCCTCCTATTCAGCACCACTTTTTAAAGAAAGGAGCTTTGCACCATGAAACAGCTTAAGAAGATTATCCCAGTCTGCATGTTAATGCTATGCCTCTGCGGTGTTTACCTGTTTGCTATGCCTACCTATGGCGGGGTATATTTCAGCGGTATCTACGGCAACAATCAGATAGATATCCTGTTCAATTCCGAATTTAACGAAAACCTTATCTACCAAACAACTACAGGCACTGCCTCCCAAGCAATGGTGCCATGGAACGGCTTAGCCGAGTGGCAAACCTGCTCCATCACCATGCCTGCGAATAATAACATCGGCTTTCACAGCGACACCCCGGAAGTGTGGGCTACGCCCATATTCTGGGAGGGCGAAGGAACACCTCCGCTAAGCTATTTTTCCCCGCTGGAATCCGACCCCATTGGCGATCACCTCTTCACCTCCGCCTGGCTGGACATTACCAACTGCGAGGTGTGCTTTTCCGGTGACAGGCTCTATTTCGCGATGAAGAACAACTCCACCAGCTTCCCGATCAGCAGCGGATTAACCTATTTCGCATACATGCCCATCCTAGTTGATCCTGCTTCCAAACCGGATGAAGGTCCTGTCGTTTTCGGGCTGATGTACACTGTGATTTTCCCCGGCATCATGACACCAGGATTGTATAAGATCACCGGAACCGGCACCAGCGATCTCACCCTGATCGGTAACATCGAAAGCAGCGTTGTTGATCAGACGCTTATTCTGTCTTGCTCCATGGAAGATCTGGCTGCTGATCCGGACTTCATGGAGTGGTTCAATCCGCAATACCCGTTGGTAACTGCTTCCGCCACCACCAGTAAGATCACACTTGTTTCCGGTTCGCAGCAGGCGGACATGACCAATGGTGCCATATTGCTTCTAACCCAGACGTCGATCCCCTCTGCTAATGCATTTGCCCCGATGCTGTCCGAACCGCTATATGCGTATGAGCCCGGTGAACAAGCTACCCTGATGGCATCCATAGTCTATAGCGACCTGGATGGCAATTTTCCCCGTATCGCCTCTGTGAGCGTAGATGGGGGCGATGAATACCCCCTGGTGCCGGATACCACGTTTAGCGGAGATTTTATAAATGGCGAACGCTTCACCTCCCCGACTATCTACCTTGCCAACACCTGGAACCAGGCGCGTTTCCGCTTCTCGCATGGGGATAGCTTTGTTTACTACACCCTCAACAGTAGTGCAATAGATGATGAAGAAGTGCTGATGCCAATCCCAAAGTTAAGTATCTACCCCAATCCCGCCAGAAACTCCCTAACCATAAAAAGCGACGCCCCCTTCAAGAGGGAAGTAAGCATATACAACCTGCGCGGACAGAAGGTTATGGCTAGCAACCTATCCGATGCTAAGTCCGCTAATGAATTGGACATATCTCAGCTTAGCCCCGGCGTATATTTTGTGCAGGATTCAGCTGTCAGCAAGACACCTCAGAAGTTTGTAAAACTCAGGTAGAAAGTAGCTGCATTGTAAACTCCGGTATAGGAGTTCAAGAGCAGCGGATAAGGCAGGTACAATGCAGTGGCTTAAAGTGCCTATGCAGTGTTTGTAAGCGAGAAATAGAATATAGAACCCGCACCGGGAACCGATTCAGCCCGAATGGCTCCCCCATGTTTCACAATTATCCGGCGCACGGTGGCAAGCCCGATGCCGATACCTTCAAAATCATTGTATCTATGCAATCTCTGGAAATTGTGGAATAGCTTATTTACATAATCCATGTTAAAGCCCACACCGTTATCTTTCACAAAATACGTTCTTACACCGTTTTCAATAATCATTCCGAATTCCACACGTATGGTTGTTTCGCGCTTAGAAAACTTGATGGCATTGCTGAAAAGATTTCCCAAGGCAGTTTTCATCAGCTTCTTATCACAATAGTCCGATAGTCCTGATTGAATTACAACCTCAATTCTCTGATCGGGATACTCAGAGACAATTTGCTGTAACACGTGTTCTGCCATTTCGCTTAAGTTGGCTTGAGAAAGGGATAGCTCTTTACGGGATACATTGGACAAACTATGCAGGGCATCCAACACATGCCCCAAGTGTTGAGCATCCTTTCTGATGAAATTTAGGTGATTTTTAGCGTTTTCATCCAGTATGTTACCGCAATCTTCCAATAACAGGGAACTAAAGCCGTCTATACCCCGTAGAGGTGTGCGCAGGTCATGTGATAGGGAAAAGGCAAAATCGTCTATTTCGTTTAATGCATCCGATAGTAGCTTGGTGCGCTCTTTTACATGTTTCTCCAGATTTTCATTCAAGGTTTGGAGTTCTGATTCGGCAATTTCGCGTTTCCTAATCTCTTTCTTCAAACTCATACTGATGCGATAAAAGAATAGAACCAATGCCAAGGCTAGCACCAATGAAAGGGAAAGCACGATTATCAGCCTCCAGGGCATCGTGAAGGGCTGTTTTATATAATCAGAATATAGCAAGCCTTCTACAGACATGGTGCTATCCACAATAGCCAATTCTTGATAGGAACCAATGATGCTTTCCCACCTACCGGGATTGGTGTAGCCTATTTCAACCACATCACTGGCAATAAGCTTATCTGTTTCTTCCGCTTCAAAGCGAAGATGATCCAAGGTATGCCTTTTGCTGTATTTGGAATAGATTAGATTAATGATTTCCTCTTTGTTATCCAGCGCGTAAGCCCAGCCCTTCAAGGAAGCCTTTCTGAAGTTCTCTACTAACACAGGGTCTTTTTGGATCATAGCTTCATTAGTGAAAAGCAAGTCACCGTAAAAGTCTATCCCACTACTGGAGGGCCAAAGGATGTTTAAAAGGTATCCAGCTTGTTGCAGGGGATACAGTTCATCGGTACTATATGCGGTTATAACATCCACATCGCCACGGATAAACTTGTCCATACTGAAATCAAGCTCTTCCACATTGAACCTTTCCAGCTTGATACCTTCTGATAGAAGAAATGCGTATAGATCAGCCGCTCCGGGCTCTGCAGCAATTCTTCTACCCACCAGATCATGAACATGGCGGATCCCGGATTTCTGCATAGCAATCATAATGTGGGGAGAATGCTGAAAGATATTCGCCAGTATCACGGGCTTCAAACCCTTGGAACGCGCTACAAGAATATCTGTTGTGCTGGTACCGAATTCTGCTTTACCGCTATTAACTGCATCAAAGGGGGTTTGATTGGCTTGCGCCTCAAGGGGGATAACATTAAGCCCCACGTCTTTATAGAAGCCCTTTTCTATGGCAGCATAATATCCTGCAAACTGGAATTGATGCTTCCATTTAAGCTGTAAGTGGACAGTTCTCAAGTTTGCTGTGTAGCCGGAGGTGCTGCACATAATAAGCAATGCAGTCAGTAGCAGATATTTAAAATGCTGTTTCATATTTCCTTCAGAGATAATAGCCTCTTACATACAATCTAAGTGCTTTTCATGGAATGGACAAGGGCAATATGTCTTGCTGTGGAGGTAGTGAAGGATATTGTGGAAACAAAGAGACAGCCAAGAATAGAGGATTGAAGAAGAGATCGTTTATCACCCTCTGGATTAGCTTTATGCTCCCTTGCTTGCCGGGGTAGATTAGCAACTGAGCTGACCATGATCTCACCATGATAAGTCATGGTGAGATCATGGTCAGCTCACGGGCAGCTCACTCTCGGATAGCAAGGGACAAAGAACTGTGGGTCTGGATCCGGGAGTCTGGAGTCGATTTCGCCGATATCATATATGAATTGATTACTGTCTATGCGGCGAAATGGACTACAGCGAACCAGAATGGGCAAGGGTGACGCTGTAGTCCATCCGGTTGAAACAGATAGCTGCAAAGCTGAAGATTGTACAAACCGGATCGACTCCAGGCTTAGTGATGCGAACCAGAATGGGCAAGGGTGACGCTGTAGTCCATCCGGTTGATACAGATAGTTACAACGCTGAAGATTGTATAAACCGGATCGACTCCAGGCTTAGTGAACTTGTCTGAACGGCTTTATCTGCCTAAGTGCTTCATACATCACGATACCTACGGAATTGGCAAGATTGATGCTGCGGATGCTATCGCTCATGGGGATGCGGATGCATTGTAAGGGGTATTGTGCCAGCAAGCTCTCCGGTAAACCGCGGGATTCAGGACCGAACACAAGCACGTCGCCGGTTTGGTATGCCACATCCCAGTAGCTATTTTGCGTCTTGGTGGTGGCAAGGAAGATGCGTTGCGAAGAGAACTCGGAATAAATCTCTTCTATGCTATTGTGAATACTCAGATCCAGGTGTTGCCAATAATCCAGTCCGGCACGTTTTACGGCTTTATCATCCAGCATGAAACGGATAGGCTTGATCAGGTGCAGGGGGCAATCAGCGCCTACACAGAGACGCCCGATATTGCCGGTATTTTGGGGAATCTCAGGCTCAAAGAGCACGATGTGGAGATTGGGGATCATAGCTTAGGCAATCTGAAACCCAAACAGTCTATCCCAGAAATCCAGCCACAGCTTAAGTTGCTCTGCTATCAGGCTGGTGCTGAGCTTGGCATTTACCGCATAGGATGCAAAGGGAATGGTGGAAAAGTGCATGGGGAGCATGGTTTTACGGTTTGCGGGGATCATCCCCAGTTTGTAGATAATCATCTTCTGGGGTGCAGGGCTAAGGAAGTAGCTGATGAACTTGTTTGCCATTTCGTGATTCCGGCTTTCCCTGTGTAAACCAATGGATTCTATGTATTGGTAGCTGCCCTCTTTCAGCATGGAAATGCCGAAGTCCTGGTTGGCGGGATCAAGTTCTTGCAGATAGGCGGGGATGGTGTTCAGGCTCATCAAGAGGTTGCACTCTCCCTTTTTAAGGGCTTCCAGGGCTTCGTTACGGTCAGGATAGGTTTTGTAGATATTCTTGCGCAGGCTTTTCCACAGGTGCTCATAGCCATCGGGACCAAACAGGGCTAAGCTCCAAAACAGGCTGGCACGTCCCACACCGGATTCATGGGGGTCGCAGATCGCCATCTGGCTTAGGTATTTGGCATCCTGAAGTTCGCCAAAGGATTGGGGTGGAACACCGAGGTTCTTCTTGTTATAAACCATGCACATGCTGCTGTAGGCGTAGGGGACAAGGCGTAGCTCCGCATCGAAGATGCACTCTTTGGTAAGCTGCTCAGGATTAAAATCATCGGGGCGGACAAAGTAAGCAGCAAGGGATTCGGAAAGGGCAAATGAATTATCCATACCGATTGCAACGTCGAATTTACCAAGATTATCGGGAGATTTTATGGCAGTGCTAAGCTCTGAGGCATTGCGGAATAACACCAGCTCTACAGAACAAGAGTTCTTCTTGCTAAACTCCGGGACAATGGTAGCTTCCAAGCCGGACTTCCGGAATACATCGGTGCAATAGATGGTTAGCTTGCGTTTATACCTCTGTCCGTTCGCTTGCTGTGCAGTTTCCTTTTTACCGCAGGAGCATAGCAGGCATAGCGCAATGACGAGGCAAAGAAGTGTGCTTGCCCGTCTAAAAATGCTACACACCGAATAGCACCCAGGCAACGATGAAATCCATCACCAGTATTGCTACTGCGGAATACACCACCGTTAAAGTTGTGGCTCTGCCTACTCCCTCTGCTCCGCCATAACAGCGGTTGCCGTGGAAGCAGGCAAAGGTGGTGATGATGAAGCCGAAGACAAAGGACTTTGCCAGCCCGCCCCAGAGGTCGGATGGTTCGAAATAGCTGCGCATGTTGTTGAAGAAAGTGTA
>CAYSGM010000015.1:16723-34389 GCA_964430595.1 uncultured Candidatus Cloacimonas sp. | reverse complement strand
CAAAGATTTTTGCTTTTAACATTACGATTCCTAACACATTAGTCTTCAGATAGCCACAGTCTTTAAGCTTGCCAATTTAGTCAATAGTTTTGTTTATCGCTTCAAAATTTGTATCCGGAAAGACCACTATCTATAATGGTGTGGGGGACAGAATTGGGATTTTGGGACAGAATTGGCATTTATTTTTGCCTTACCTTAGAATTTGTGGGCATCAGCACTGGCTATCATACATGTTTCTATGCGCTTAGCTTAGCACAAAAATAATCAGCTTGCCAAGAATGTAGCCCCCTGGGGATATAGCTGGCGGTTCAGCGACCACCACTACAGAAAGAAAGCCTCTATCTTACCAAGGTTACCTTTCTGCTGCTAACCTGCTTACCATTTACCACCAGATGCAGGATGTAAACACCGCTGGAGCACCTGGTATTGTTGGCATCCCTACCATCCCAATAGCTTAGTTGTTCGCCTTTAGAAGCAGGGTTAAGCTCTATGCTTTTTACCTTCTGCCCTTTTATGTTATATACATTTACACAGGCATTCTGGATAGGCTTTGCGCTACCCGACACATAAGAACTAAGATCAACCTTCAGATTGGTAAAACTCTGAAAGGGATTGGGGTATGCGGTGAGTGTATAAACCGCTAGAGATGGTATGGACGGATCATCAACACCCACATAAGGCACAGAGCCATATTCATAGCAGCCCATGTCTATCACATCATTCCAGATGCGGTTGTTACCCGCCAGATCATAAGGTAAGATGCTTAAGCCAGTTGTATCAGGCGTCCCGCTATTAATGCACGGAGAGCCGGTTGCCAAACGCAGATAATTAGGATTGCCTATGGTTGTGCTGGCAAACATCGGGTTATCAGACAGGTTATGTTCACCATACACAAGCGTATTCAGGAAATCTGAATTCAGGATAGAGGCAGAACCACCCCGGATGTTATTATAGTCAAAATCCAGATTACTATAAATCCCACTACTGGGGTAGTAGCCATACATACATATTTCTTCCGTAGCATCGGGATTATAGAAAATGTTATTGCGCATGGCAATCTTCCCCCAAATCCCCACGGCACTAGCAGAACCATAATTGTTATAAAAAGTGCAATTGCTTACCTTAAACGATCCCAAGTTGTTATTCCCGAAGAATATGCCCCTCTCATCATTAGTTCTGATATCCTCGAAAAGACAGCCATTTATTACAACATCAACTACATTGTCATACGTACTTAAATAGTTGTCTATACTAAATATACTCTGGTTATTTTGCACGGAGATGTCCCTAAATGTACAGTTATTTATAGTTAGAGAATCTTCTGCTCTGAATCGGACAACTGTCATAGCCCAGCTATCGTCTCCGGGAGTCTCTATTGATGTATATGTAGAATGGATATTCTCGAAGGTTGAATTGCTAATAACACAACTAAAAACTCGCCCAAGCTCAACCCCTGTCTCCGGGGTAACTATGTTCCTTACAACTAAGGAATCAAATTCAGCGTAACTTAATTCATAGATAAAAAACGCACCCCTCTTATTAGAAACCATATCAGAAATAACTATATCCGAAAGCCTTAGTCCAGTCTGCGAACTCGCATTCTTAAATCCACCTCTATTGCTACTTACACCCTCCGTCATGCTTATACCCTTAATCAAACTGTTTTTGATTTTAAATGAATTTATGTAACTTGGGTAACCCATTGTATTTATTATTGATGAGGTTAAGGTAACCAAACCGGAACCTGCACCTATGATATTGGTGTGTGATTTTACCGGAATGGGGTATATCTGAGCATTTGCACCCTCTTCATATACCCCTGGCATAACGAAAACACTTTTAACATTCAAGCTATCTGCAGCAATCCGGTGCACGGCTTTGGTAATGGTTTTCATCGCTTCACCGGGGCTTAAACCACTGTTATTGTCGTTACCAATGTGGCTTACGTATATATCGTGATTTACTTCCTCCCGATAACCTGCAATAGCAAACACTATGTCATGATACTGTTCCAAAGAGGACAAATTGTTATGCCTACCTACATAGAATGTGCTGGGAGGGTTAACTGTTATGGAGGCTAAATTGATAGTTAGATCAGCTCTGATATCAATAACCGACATATCCACCGGTGCTGCTCCATAGTTCTCAAATACAGAACATCTGTTGGCTGGATCGTAGATTATCGTGGGAGTATGAGAGCTAGCCCCAACATGACTAATCCCTCCTCCATGTGAGATGGCATAATTATGATGTATTTTTAGCCCGCTTAAGAAAACCGAACACTTTAAAGTACTTAATCCTGCACCACTCCCCGCATAATTGCCGAAAATATTGCAATTGATTAAGGAGACAGAGCAATCTGCATACACCATTATACCCCCCCCTCTGGTACTTTCATCATAAGTAAGAAAACCACTGCCATTGGTTAACGTGAACCCCCGTAGAGATGCATTCTGTTCTGCATTGCGGAAAGCCACACAAGAGCCATTGCGGTTACCGTCGATAATCGTGCTGGTGATGTAGGTGCTGTCATTTGTGGTAGCTTCCAAGCTGCATACGGTGATGGATTTGCCAATATAATCTATATTCTCTATGTATCTGCCGGGGTGTACCAATACCGTGTCGCCATTAGTGGCTACTTCTATGGCATCCTGGATAACCGTATATTGCCCGCTGCCGTCGATGGCTACATTTAGTGTAACGGCAAAACCTGCTATGCTCATTAGCATCAGCAAGGCTGTAAGTAAGCATCTTTTCATTGTTGCTCCATTTCTATCAATCCTGTCATTCCCGCGCAGGCGAGAATCCAGCATGGTTTTATTCTTTCTGTTATGGATTCCTGCCTACGCAGGAATGACAGAAAAGAGCGGGCAAGGGAGAGTAAAACTCCCCCTTTACCCTTAACGTTTTATTTCATCAGCAGCATTTTCTTGCTGATGCTTCCGGCTTTAGTTGTCAGGCGGTAGTTGTACAAACCGCTGGCAACATTTCTGCCGTATTTATCAGTACCATTCCACACGATCCGATGTGGCCCGCTAACTCGTGTCTCATTCACAAGGGTCTTTATCAACTGTCCCTTGATGTTGAATATCTCCAGTTTCACTAACCCCTCTTCTGCAAGCTCATAGCTGAGCGTAGTCTGCGGATTAAAGGGATTGGGGAAGTTTTGTTGCAGGGCTGTTACCGGGATAACCGGATTAATCTCTGCATTGGAGTTTATTGCCATTGTATAATACTGCATGCCACCATCATTCACCAGGCTTATATCGCTTTGTTTCAGCTTACATGCTTGCTTGATGTTGCCTGCGGATTTGCTTGCGTAGTATAGCACCAGTT
The DNA here is from genome assembly GCA_964430595.1 of uncultured Candidatus Cloacimonas sp. GTDB lineage: Bacteria > Cloacimonadota > Cloacimonadia > Cloacimonadales > Cloacimonadaceae > Cloacimonas. The sequence goes on along the minus strand of CAYSGM010000015.1, from coordinate 31,053 downwards.
CGCAGTTATCAGCAGTAATGGTTTCATCTTCCTCCAGATATGCGCACAGATCAGTGAAGCTGCCCTCAACCTTTACTGCACCTTTACAGATTCCATTCACATACACACCTACTTCTGTGGGTAATACTTCCAATCCTACCAGATTTAGATACAGGGGGGTATAATCCATCTTCTCCGTGTACATAAAGCTACTTGCTTTTTCTCTAACTTTGGGATCCACGGGAAGGCTGGTATTCCAGGAAAAGCTACAATCCTGGCTAGCAAATACAATCACCATATCACCATAATTTATGGTAGGATTTACGGAACTGGTCAACCACATGCCACTAACGGGGTCTTTTTTCATACTCCAGTTTTGGGTTTTAATTGCCGTAACGTAATTAATTATTGATGAGAAAGCCCTGAATGGCTCCGCACTGCGTTCCGGGAAATACCCAATCCAGTTTTCATTGGCTACTTCTGGTTCACCTATTGGATGCGCATACAAGTTGATTACAGTATTAGGAGGTTGAATGAATCCGGGTGTTATGATCTCGGGTAGATTGGTAACACTTGGTTGAAGTCGGACTTTATAGCCCCATATGCTGCTGGCTATTTGATTCCCATTGATTAATTGATCATCGACATAATACATTGAAGTTTCAGGATATCTCCCATCTTTCCAAGTAACACTGCCGAGTTTAACAGGATCTATAATAGGTTCAAAGAAGTTGGAATTAACTGTGTAACCATTAGTAATCCGATTCAGCACCGGGAAGCTCATCCATTTAGGAACACCACCTGCCGGCATATGATAATCTTGGTTTATATGCTGGATAGCCGGATAAGCACCAATATCAGAGGGAGTATCATCGTCATCAAACATATCAGGGCAGCCATTGTCAATACATGGGGACATGGTAGTTGCATTCCAGATAGGAACATAGTTCTCATCGAGATAAGGATTTCCTACCTTGTTCCCGGCATTGGTGAGTAACGATTGCTGAAATCCATCTGCTGTAACATTGTGAAAAATGTTATAGCTAATACTTGGGCTACCATTGTTCAATGAGCGAACCCAACCGCCTTGATTTGTATAACTGAAGATGTTGTTAGCCACATTAATACTTTGAGTGATATCATTACCGAGCCACCTGTCTTTTATGACTAAAGCAGAAGTGCTTAGGTTAGGGGGAGTGCTATTTACAATAGTATTGTTCAAGAACTCAATAGGCAAGATATCAAATTCTTGTATCAAATTATAGTAAGAGCTTAATCCCACGGAAGAACCCCCAATAGAGATGGAATTGGTTATAAATACATTTCTATACACTTCTGCCTGGTAGGCTTCATAAACAGATAAGTCATTTGCTGCAACGCAGTATAACTCATTTGTGCCTCCTTGAACTTCATTGTTTTCGAAATTGTTATCATACAGCTCAATTCTTCCTGTTCCTGTTAATGCTACCCCGCCACTAACACAACCATGGTTGTTTTTAATTGTGTTTCCCCAGATAGTAACAGTAGAGTTTGTACGATTATCTACAAACAAACCACCAACTTTACTGAAAGCGTTACTGTTCGGACTTGTTCCTATTACATTGTTTTCTATTAAGCAATTACCTATTGTGCCTGCCCCTTGAAAACAGATACCTCCACCTGAGTAGTTGTTATTCGATGATGAGGCACAATTGTAAATGGAGCAATTCAGAACATTCAATCTCATGGTTGGATTATAATCATTGTCCATATAATAACCATCATCATCATTGAAGTAAATACCCTGAAGACCATTCGTAAGTTTCAAACCCTTAATGGTAATCTCTGTGACAATCCCTGTGCTTAACGAACCCCCATTAATACTAATGCAGCTTCCTGTCCCATTTCCATTTATTGTAACATCCCCCACTCCTTCAATTATCAGGCTTGGGATGGGGAACGACGATAAATCTGACAGGTTGATATTGTCATAGTAAGTCCCCGGCATAATTCTGATTTTGATAGATTCACCATTATATACCCCGGAACTGATATGATTATTCAGGAAGCTTACCGCCGCAGAAACAGACTGGAATGAACCGTTCTGTCCGGTTGTAACCACTATGTTATTGTAATTAAAATTATACACAGAGACAGGTGTTATGGGTGAATAATGTATAGCCCCGGAGGAATAGATTACCGCAATATCCCTGTATGTTGGTATCCTGTTAGCCTTGCTGAATATTAAACGAATATTCGATGAATTGGTATATAGGTATGGTATAGAATAGTTGCCGTTGCTATCAGAAGAATAGTTACCATACAGAGAACCATTCATATACATTTTGATATTCACATCAAGAGGAACACTATCTACGATTGTTCCGGTTATAAACCCAACACTTTTATTGCTTAGTTGGTTCATCCAGGTAGTGGTTGCAGTTATGTTTGTCTGCACAAATGGTTTATAAAGCTCACCATGCCTCCAATTCCACTCCGGATCATTATCTGTGCCAGAAGCTGGTGCTGGATAAACAAGCTTATCAAAATACGTGTGATTGAGCAAGTGTGCATCATCTGCAACAATATTGTTGTAGTTGTTTATCGCAAACTGAGGATCTGCGTTTCCCGACCCTTCCACATTCGCTTCTTGTAGGTATAAGCTTGATTTGGTGGGCACTAGAACAGGTGCGTAATGTTGGTTTAGGTCGAAACTAACTACATAATGACCAATTCCAGGACTCCAAGAGTAGTAATAGTGGCAACTAGGATTATTACGGAGGTCCTCAAAAACAGATCCTGGTTGATAATCATAACTAAATGCGTTAGCATGATAATCGGCATTGAGAAATGTTAACACATCGACATCTAAATCGTAATCCATACAGTATTGATCATTATTTACATTTCCACTTTTTGCAAGGCTCCCATGTGAGAAAGCCAGGCTTTTAATATTGTTCTGCTTATAAGGAAAGCCTGGCTCTTCGCCAGCATTCAACACCTGATTTCCCGGAAGATAACCTGCTCTCACTTCTGGATTAATCTCAGAATAGAATTCTTTGAAACTTGTGGTACCTTCGGTATACATCAGCCCATTGTTGGTGTATCCCTGTGCGGATGTGTTGGCACGTAATAGTTGTTTGGCTGTTGTAGTCCTTAGTTTTTCTAACCACGGATCAACCGCGTCGTTAGCAACATCATCAAGTTCATCTTCCATATCGACAATCAATCTTTGAACATTCTCATTGAGTGCTACTCCTCTTTGAGGAGCATCAAGAGATATGTACTGAGTGCAGAAATGATCTATATTATTATCTTCTGCAAAGGCAAGTGCATATCTTGCTAATACTCCACCCATAGAATATCCGAACACCCTTGAACCTTCAACAAACCTATTAAAGGACTGTTTACTTCTAAGGTATCTTAAAGCCGCTAATACTACCATAGCATTATCACGCATATCTCTGGTTGGTTCAGATAGCTTTAACAGATACACTTCGGAATCTTGTAAATTGGGAAGCCAACGATTAACGAGATTGCTCATAAAGCTGGAATCTCCGTTTATGCTAATATCAAAACCTTCTACGAACAGGACCGGTTTTATGGCATTGAATCCAGAAACACCCGAGTGCTTTATATGCAACTCATCTCCGTGAGGGTTACGATAAACCGTATCTCTTTCCATAAGTGCAAAACAAACTTCCTCGTCTATGATGGTCGAATCGGCAGCGTTTGATACAGTAATGCTAAGCGTGTGTACACCATAGCTTAACGCCGGGGTTGTATATGTTATTGGGGTTTGATTCCATGTTCTTGTGGATGTATCTTCGAAACGTTGGTCATTGATTCCTAAGCTGAATATGTATTCCCCATTTGGGTATCCAGCCAAGTCAATATTGATCGGTATAGACACATTTTCAGTCTGCGCATTCACAACGGTATCTACATTTAAACCATGTAAGATAGTTGGTTCATCGAAAGACAAGTTAATTGTGTCTCTATTGTACAAAGTGAAGTTAGTGTATGTAGCATTGCCATAAGTATACACATAACTATAGCCATTGGGGCTACTGATAACAGACCCATTCAATACTATCAAGGCAAATAGGCACGCTACAGTAAAAAAGATGCGTTTCATAATCTTATTCTCCTACTTAAAGTGTTGTTATTGCAAGAATTGTTCCCACAGAAGGTCTATTGACTTTCAATAAGGGATTTTAAACATAATCGTCACAATGGGCATTCAGGTGTTTCCTGATTACGCTAATAGTATGTCGGTCTATGTCATCTCTACCTCCCTGTTTTGGGTTACACTTCTCTGTGCTGGCTTTGCTTTAGCCAGCTTCATTTGTTTGCTGCCTTCCACTTGGGTGCTTGAGGCAGCAACATCGTCCTACCTTTTTGCACATTTGCATTATCCTTTTCTAGATTAGTTCCTTTTTTCGAAAAGTGTGATCCAGAAACTCTGTAACATCTTGATAGTTATGCGGATAAAATTTTCCTTTTGTTCGCTGCAATATTACACATTGCCGTTATCCCTTTTTAGATTAGTTCGGATTTTACAAAAGCGTTAACCAGAATCTCTGTAACTTCTTGATAACTATGTGGATATGATTTGGTAACTGTGTGAGTAACTTGCCTGATTCACCCTCACTTGTGTCGATTATGTGGGGTAATGGATTATTTTGTGTTTCATCCGTAAGGTCTTGTTTGTGAGAAGGATAGGCTGTTCGGTGTCGCTGTAGTCCATGTAGCCGCATGATAAGCAACTACCTTATAGTTCTCGAAGGCTACATCGACTCCAGACTTGGGTTGCACACCCTTAGTATTTTTCACCAGTTCATTACCTTCATTTGCATTATCACATCATCAGATCACTGAGCAACTTTCCATAAATACACCGCTTATCACTCTCCGTTGGTTAAACTGGTATAATTGCTTAGTATTTAATGATAAGAAACATTAAGGATATTGAGGTAAAGATCATGAGCGAGAAACGCATCGAAAAAGCCTGGCAGAGCATGGTGAATAACCTGCAAGCCAGAACCGGAAAGACTTTGGAAGAGTGGATAGAGATTATCAACAAGCAGCCATTCACCCGCACCAGCGAGAAAGTGAACTACCTTAAGAAGGAATTTGGCATCGGACAAGGCTATGCGGGTTTGATAATCTACAATGCCAAGATAGCCGTTACCGGTGCACCCGATACCCCGGAGCAACTGATTGAGAAGCAATACCTTGGCAAAGAGAACCTTAAACCCATCTATAATAAACTGGTGGAAATTGTGCGCAATTTTGGTGATGATGTGGAGGTCTCCCCCCGCAATTCTTATGTAAGCATCACCCGCAACACCCAGTTTGCCATGTTTAGCCCCGCCACCAAAATACGTTTTGATGTAGCTTTAAAGCTTAAAGGACAGGAGCCCAAAGGCGTTCTGGAAGCTTTGCCCAGCCCCGGCATGTGCACCCACAAGATTAGGGTAAACAGTCTGGAAGATATCACCCCGGAGGTTATCGGCTGGCTGAAACTTGCTTACGACAATGTTTAGCCTTCTTCCTCCCTTGCTTTAGCGCCTCGTGACTCCCTCGTAAACCCCTCGTGATTCCCGGGTGGGACGAGGGATTCACGAGGGAATCGCCTGAGCATGACTAGGGGTCTGTTTAGGTGATGAGGTGAAGAAGTGCATGTTGTAGAGATGAATTTAGCGATGGTGCTGGCGTGACAACGTGACGGAGTGATAGATAGTTCCCCGCTTTTGGGTATGCCCAGTCCACGCTTAGATTAATTAGTAATTATTGCCGATACTTGAGTCCAGTTGTATTCTGAATACACACCACCATTCCACTTGACAACAAAATCAAGATTATCCCCTTGCACAATCGTTAAATCTTCTATACTATTACCTACCTCTTGCAGATAGGCTTGTATGCTTCCCTGAAATATCACAGTATCATTGTGAACCACAAACACTAAGACATCAACCCCTCTGCCATCTATCCCTTTGAATGTTGGTTGGATGTTGTAAATACCAGTTGTGGGACACGTCCATCGAATAGCGGGAAGTCCATTACTGTTGTCTTTTGCCCAAACATTCAATCCTGAGCGGATTGCAGGTGCTCCATGCCCCCAGTTACCAAACCACCAACCGGTATCTTCTCCATAGACAGTAAGCAAATCAAAACTACTGCCAGTGGCAGACCACTTTCTCCCGAATGACCACGTTCCATTGGGGTTATCGGTAGAGGGTAACGCATCCGTCATAAGCCAGCTCAATAGCATCGTGTATGAAGCTGTAGCAATCTCGCTGCTGAGATATCCTGTTTTAAAGGCTTTTGCTTTCAGGGTGGTAGCGGTTGACAAGGTAAGCGGAAGGCTATAGATGGGAGAACTCTCTGTTGGTTCGGTTCCGTCATTAGTGTATCGGATGGTTGCATTTGGCGTTGCACTGCTGATTGCTACACTCTGACCGATCGCTATAGCACCTGCCCCGGGGGAAAAGGTTGGTATTGCACAGGTTGCGGTATTAGCCTTAACCATCTCTACGGGCTCATACTCACCGATATCACTGGAGCTGGTTGCGGCGGCTTGTGTTTCCTGCTCTGCATAGGGTTGCACTGTTATTGCGGATAATCTATTCTCCACCCAGGTAAACTTCTGAAACATTCCCTGGAAAGCAGGATGCGTTGTCCACAAAAACACCATTGTGTTTGCGGTGTTGTCATAGCTTTTAATGCTTCCCGACATAGGTTCACCATCATAAGTTAGATCAAAACCGGTATTGGTGAAAGTATAACTAAAATCAATCGGAACATCGCCCCATGGCGGATTGGAGTCCGTTCCGTACCAGACCCCGTTCAGTTCAAAATCCGGAACAACCACAGGTTCGGTGCTCTCATGTTTGCAGGATGCTACAAAAACCAAAACCATAATTAATAATGCGGATAGGATTGCGTTTTTCATGCGGTGCCTCCTTTAAGGCTAAACAAATTGTAGCTAAGTGATGCTATTTCTAAGTTCATTCATTTAAACTTTGGCAGGATTTCTAAAAGAAAACTTCAGTGGCTCAAGAAGAAATTATTCTGGGTATTTGTCAATGGAATTATCCATGATTAGTAAAAAAGTGTAATGTTGGAGGCTTTGAGGACGTTAAAAATGTGCTTATGTAAAGGTACTGGTTCAGATCGCTTAACTTGACATAAACCCTGCTACTATGAAATTGTCCAAAAAAACAATCCAATAGAGGTATGCAATGAAACTATATATACTTTTATGCCTTGTCCTGCTAACGTTTTTGCCCATCTCCGCTGCTACGATAAGCGGATTTGTTACGCGTGCTGATAGCGCAGAGCCGTTACAATATGTAAACGTGCGCATTTCAGAGACGAAAGTGGGGATGCAGACCAATAAAAAAGGCTATTATGTGCTGAATATTCAGGCTCCGGGCACTTACACGCTGGATTTCACGATGATTTCCTACCAAACCCTCAGCCATAGTTTCAGCATAAGCGATGTGAACCAGAACTTAAGCTTTGATGCGCCGTTGCAGAAGAGTGCCATAGAGATGCAAACCGTTACCGTTACGGGAACAAGTGATGATGAGGGACCCACCATTCGCAACAGCCTGATTCGCCGTAGTACCGCCGAGATTCAAAGCGTGGTATCCCCTATAGAGGCGGATGTATTCCGTGCGGTGCTTACTCTTCCCGGTGTGGCTCCGATCTCGGATTTCTCTTCCGGGCTATATGTGCGGGGTGGCTCACCTGATCAGAACCTGATCTTATTAGATGATATAGATGTATATAATCCCAATCACTTCGGTGGGGTGTTCAGCACTTTCAACAGCGATGCGGTGGAAAGTATTGAGCTTATCAAAGGCGGTTATCCGGCTAAATACGGCGGCAGGCTTTCCAGCGTGCTGGATGTGATGAACCGTCAGGGTAACCGAAACTACCATCAGGGCACTGCCAGGCTTTCGGCTATCTCCAGCAGTGCCACATTGGAAGGACCTATCCATATCGGCAACCAGAACGGCTCTTATATGGGCTCTATCCGCCGCACCTATCTGGAACTGGTGCAAAAAATGATAGATGACTTGCCGGATTACTATTTCTATGATGGGCATTTCAAGGTAAACTGGGATGCCAGCCCGCGGGATAAAGTATCTGCCAGTGCATATTTCGGCAGGGATAAGCTAAGTTTCGATTTTGGAGCAGAGCTAAATCTGGATTGGGGCAATAAAACCTTTACTACACAGGTAGTGCATATCTTTAATCCCAAGCTGTTCGCTCAGTTCGTGTTTGCGGGGAGCGAATTCACCAGTAACTTCTCTCAGGTTTCCGATAGCGGAGAGCTTGCTTTTGAGCGTTTGAACGGGATACACGATCTCACAGGAAAGGCAAACATGAGCTTTAAGCCCGATAACAGCCATCAGTTTGATTTTGGGGCAGAGCTGAAATGGAACCGCACCTGGCTGGAAATGAACACCTCTTATCAATATGATCCCAATGCCCTTCCCGATGTGAACCTCAGCAGCCTCACCGCCTCTGCCTATGTGCAGGATGTGTGGGATATAAATCCGCTGTGGACGTTGCAACCCGGCTTACGCTTTGCCATGTATCAGACTATAAAAAAGAACCTGAAGCACATCCCCGATGCCAGCTATATTAATCTGGAGCCCCGCATTTCGCTTCGGCGTAACCTGGATGTAGGCGAAAGCGTGTATGCCAATTTCGGGCTTTACCACCAGTATCTAACCCTGATGACAATGGAAATGAGCACGCCCTTCGATGTGTGGTTCCCCTTGGATGGAAGCCTGGAACCGGGACAATCTTTGCACTATACATTAGGCTACAAACGGCAGCTTACCTCCAGCTTTGCCTTTGATATCGAAGTGTATTACAAGACCTATAAGAACTTGCTGGAGTATAATGTAGCCACAGATTACAGCTGGAGTAACGAAACTGGGACACTTTCCGACGTATTCCATAAGGGAAAGGGCTTCACGTATGGTGCGGATATAATGCTGCGAACCGATTGGAAGGGCTTGGAAGGCTTTATTGGCTTAACCCTAAGCAAAACCAAGCGTAAGATGGAGGACTTTAATTTGGATCCCATCACCCATGAAGGAGTGGCTTATTATCCCAAATATGACCGTAACCATAGCCTTTCTATCGTGGAGACCTACAATCTTACCCGCGCTACGGGCTTTCAGGTGCTGGGCGCGATTTCAAAGTGGGGATGAATTTCACCTATAACAGCGGACAGCCGGGTTACAAGCCGGAACGGATATTCTATGATGGAGAAAACTTCCAGCTGATTTACAGCTATAAAGACAGGGTGCGCTTACCGGAATATGTGCGCCTGGATCTTAGCACCAAGTATGAATGGGTGAAAAGCTGGGGCTCTATCGAGCCATACTTTGAAGTGATAAACGTGTTCAACCGCAAGAATGTAGGTTCACGGGATTACTCGCTGATAATGAATGATTCCGGGGGGTTGGAACTGGATGAGAACGATGGCACCCAGTTCCCCTTACTACCCTTTATAGGAGTGAATGTAAAATGGTAAAGTACTTACGATATTTGATACCCCTGGTTCTCCTGTTTACCGCTTCCTGTACGAAGTTTATCGCCCCGGAACGGTTTGAGGGCGAGGTGTATTCTCTGGCGGGATTGCTTGTGGCAGGGAAACCTATTAGCGTGCAAAATCCGGTGTATATAACCCGTAGCACTACAATAGAGGATTTCAATCCCTTATCCTTATTTGTAGATGATGCTATAGTAACGGTTAAAGACCTTAGTAATCCTGATCAATGGATGCTATCTGCTTACCCGGATATGGCTGAATTTAAGGTGAAGTATATTGATAACGCAAATAACATCATCCAAGCCGGACACAGGTACCGTATCGAGATAGAAATCCCCGGTCACGCTCAGCTTATTACAGCGGAGACAACCGTCCCTGCACAGGCGCAGTTAGTCCCGGATTATATGCAGAATAATGTTCCTACAGAAGGCTATAGCCTAACCGAGACACCGGTAACCACAATGAAGTATAATGATATAGATAGTAAGTACCCCCTTGCTCTAAATACCGGCTCTTTTAGCGGGGCATGTAACTTTATGGCAGAGATGTATTGTCTGGAAGAGTTTAGCACTGAACTGGAATTTACCAATCCGGTATTCGGAATTGAGCATCCCGATGCCGAAATGGAGGATTCCTATAATGCAGGTGGAGAAAGCATAAGAAGAATTCAATTCATTGGACGTTATGTTTCAAAGCCACAGAATGGCTTACCCGATAATTATCTGTTGGTGAAAGACTACCGCCAGGCTTACGTGTTCTTTGGACGCTACCGGACTACCCTGTGGATTGCTGATGATAACTATTACAAATATACCTACATGCCTGAGGGATATTTCCATGGTGGAGTTCATGGTGGACTGGGGTTTTTCGGCAGTGTTGCCGGCGGCACGATGTATGCTAAGATTGTGAAATAAGGTTTTAGGCCTTAATCCCAAGACGCTTTATTTTGCGGCTAAGGGTGCTTTCTGTCATATTAAGCAGCTTAGCCGCTTCTGTTTGTTTGCCTCCGCATTGCCTTAGGGCATCCAGGATTATCTGGGCTTCTATGCTTTTCAGTTCGCTTAGGTTGGTGGGGGTTTCGTAGGTATTGCTCAGGTTGAAAGAACTGATGTTATCCAAAAGACGGGCGTCCCAAACAGGCTGGTAATGCATTACATATATTCTTTCCACATAGTTCTTCAGTTCGCGTACGTTTCCGGGAAAAGTGTATTGGGAGAATCTCTCCAAGAAGTCCTTGGTAACTTTGGGCTTGTGCTTCTTTGTTTCTGCTGCAAACCTATCCAGGAAGAAATCCAGCAGAACAGGGATATCGTCCTTACGATCACGCAAGGCAGGTATGCGGATTTCTACCGTATTTATCCTGTGGAAGAGATCGAGGCGGAATCTGTTCTCGATTATCAGCTTGTGGATGTTGTTATTGGTGGAAGCGATAATCTTGCAGTTAATCTTCTCTTCACTTCCCTTACCTACGGGCATAATAGTTTTTGTATCGATTGCTCGCAACAGCTTAGCCTGAAACTCCATGGGCATTTCAGAGATTTCGTCCAGAAACAAGGTGCCGTTGTTTGCCAGCTTAAAGAATCCCCGTTTATCTTGATTTGCTCCGGTAAATGATCCTCTGATGTGCCCAAAGAATTCGCTCTCAAACAGGCTTGGTGAGATAGATGCGCAGTTCACGGTTACATATGGCTGTTCGCTTCTGATACTGTTGGAGTGTATCATTTGCGCAACAATCTCCTTACCAGTCCCACTTTCGCCTTCGATAAACACGCAAGTATCGGGATATAGAGATGCTAGCAAAGCGTTTTCAATAATCTTCTTCGATGCTGCGGAAGAACCTATGAAGGTTTGGGGAATGGTTTGTCCCAAGCGTTGCTCAACCATCTCGATTTTATTCTTCAAGTTGCGGGTGTCTTCTAAATGGGCATCCATCAGTTTGTTGCTGTGTGTCGCAAAATCAGCCCTCATCTGCGCTACAAGCTTCATGTGCGTTTCATCAAGCCGGCTCATGGTAGCAAAGCCTTTCTTGTAGTTCTTTGTTTCCTGATACAGAAAGCCCTCAGTACGCAATGCCTTTGTCAATAGCTCCCAATTCTTGTTCTTTCTATAGTAGGAGATAACTTTCTTAAGCCGGGGGAGCACTTCATCATAACGTTTTAAGGCAATGTTAGCAAGGGCTATGTTATTAGAGCTTTGCATCTGCAGAGCATTATTCTTCATTTTCAGGGCTAATTGTTCAGCTTGTTCATGGAAGGTGAGGGCACGTTCTCCTTCCCCTATCTGTGACAAGGCATTGGCAAGGTTGTTGTTGATGTTAAACATCAGATTTGGCATGTTCAGACCAGAAGATTGCATTAGTTCAAGACTGATTTCGTAATAATGAATTGCCTCAACTAGCTTGTTCTGCCGCTTATGCATTAAACCATAATTGAAGTTTAAGCTTATTCGGTATACAGGAAGCAACAGATCAGCTTCTAACTCTACTCCCAACTGGTAGAACTTCTCTGCTTGTGCGAAATTGCCGAGATTGGAATATAAAGATACCAGATCCACAGATATTTGTAGTGCTTTCAGTCTGAAACTGCTTTGAAGGCAAAACCTGAAACAATCTACATAATAGAACAAAGCGATATCGTACTTACGCAATATATTGTAAACGGTAGCCAAGCGCCAGAGAACATCCACCTTGAGATAGGGCTCTTCAATTTTCTCAACCAGGTTTATGGTTTTAAGGGCTAAATGTTCTGCCTTAGGAGTCTCCTCCACTCGGGCATAATATGCAGCATAACTGAGGTTCAGAGCTAAGTTAGTGTATAACACCTGAGAGCGCTGAGCGGATTCCTGAGCTGCGTCCAGGCAGCTTTTCGTTTCGGGCAAGCGCATCATCATGGAAAGGGCTGAGGCTTTAATAAGCATAACATTGGCAAAGAGCTGTGGGAGTTTGTCCCGGTTTACTTCCTGTAGGATTTCGTCACAAAGTTTAAGAGCTCTTTCGGGATTGATTACAAGGATATTCGTCCAGGCAAGCACCTGTTTCTTTTCCCATAACTCCATGGTGGTAAGTTTGCTAACATTTGTTTTGGTGTTGATATACGCCACCGGATTAAGCTCCATCTTATGAGCCTCTGTTAGAATCGAAATCACATTGGGTTTAGTATTCATGATAAACCTACTCCATCTTCCTGTTCTAATAATGACACCACATATATGCTGATCACCAGCATCTAATACACTTGCATTAGTGATGTTCAGCACTTACTTGCAAAGATGCAATCTACTTTTATTCTTAGCTTAAATGCGTCAAGTTTTATTATAGATCACCAGCAAAATAATGGGAGTGAAGTTTACATGTTACAAAGGGTTATACATGGCTCTCGCAGTTATCATTTATCAAGTCTTAAAAAAATAGTTACTATCCTGAAGGCACTAAGGCTAGGAATTTTTAGCAGTGCTGCTCGGTAATCTTCCAGTTGCATGTTATCGTGTATCTGTCCGGTTTTATAGTCTACAATCAAAGCTAGCTTAGAAGCAGTGTTTAGCATTAGCCTGTCGATGCGGAGCAACCCTGGATCGCCATTTATTTCCAGCTCCGTAAAAACCTTATCCCAATGTTCCTCGAAAAGCTTAGGATTTTGCTTGCATGTCTTGTGGCAAAGCTCCACTATATCAAGGATGCTTTCCCGTGGTAATAAAGAGCCAAAACGCAACAGACAACGTTTTACCGCATAATCATGCTCTGAAGCAAGGTTACGGATAATAAAGCTGAGGTAGTAATGCGCCAAATCTCCCAGTAGATTCAGCCGTTCATCCAGCCACACTCTTTTCCAATTGCTGATACTTTGTTTATCAACAGGTTTTATACTGCTCCAATCTGGTTCAGGAGAACTTGGAAGGTGTTGCAGTAGGGAGGAATAATCCATCTCAGGATGCTGTAGTGCCACGGGAAATCCTGGTATCGGCGCAGTATCTTGCCTTTTAAAATCGCTTTCGAGCCGGTATATACCGCGGTTATCGGCTTGGATACCTTTGGTGACATAGTAATTCAGGCAGGAGTCACAGAGCAAGGCTGGCAAGGTTTCTTCTTTGCGAGATGCCAGAAACTCTGCCCAACCATCCTTGTTCTGGTAAGTAAAATACAGATGCAGCTTGCTCTCAGCACGGGTGAAAGCTACATACAGATTGTTCATTTCCTCCAGCAATTCCCGGTTTTGCTCTGCTTCCCACAGATGCCTAAAACTGGATGCCTTCAATACCTTCTGATAGTGATAGCTTATCCCAAAATCACTAATCTGGTGGAAGTCCTTATCTGCATATTCCAGAGCCCATGCTAAGCGGGTGGTATCGCTACTATGCCCGCCGGAAAGGTTGTAAAACACAAACACCCGTTTAAATTGCAAGCCCTTGGACTTGTGGATGGTAAGCAGCTGCAAGCTGTCCGTAACAGACACCGATGCTTGTTTAAAATCCTCAGAAGCTGCGTTCTCAGCCACATAGGCAAGGAAATCCGGGATGGAATTACCATCCACGCTACCATTAAGCTCCCAATCTGTAACAATTCCCAGGAACTTATGCAAGTTCAAATAGTCACGCTCGCTTTTATCTTGGTTAACAAGGCAAGTATCCACAATCTGATGGCATATCTGAGAAGGTGATTGATGGCTATTGGTCTGCACCATAGCATACAGACTCTCGATTATAGGTATTGCACTGAAATCTACAGCCTGCCAGCTTCCGTTTATGCGGATATGTGCTTCGTTTTGAGCGATCGTATCCAGCACTTGTTTCA
>CAYSGM010000015.1:13972-16713 GCA_964430595.1 uncultured Candidatus Cloacimonas sp. | reverse complement strand
ATCCGAGCGTAAGAAGCCCAGGAAATTGCTCCAATCTCCCCAGGCAACAAAGCGTAACCAATCCAATAGCGGATTTACCAGGGGGTGCTCGCAGATAGAGCGATCTGGTTGATACAGGCTTTTTATCCCGCAATCATCCAAAGCCTGCTGGATTTGGCTTAGTTCTTTTCCCTTACGGCAAAGGATTGCGATGCTGCCGGTGGGGTCTTCCTGTAATGCAGGAACCACCATGCTAGCTACAAAATCCGCATATATATCCTCAGATCGAAGCTGCCCACCCTTGGCACGGCTATGGTTGCGAAGGCAAAACTCCACGCAGGTTTCCGGCTCTGCTGCTGCATTAGCACTACGGATGATGTTGTATTCCCAATTCATCTGCTTATTGGCAAGATAGCTGTGAATCTGGGGTTCACGAAAAAGGCTGTTGATGAATTGCATCAGCGTGAAACCGCATCGCCAGCACTGATCCAGACGCTCAGTTTGCACTTCCTGCATGCTGGGAAATATGCTTTGCAGGTTTAACAGCAGATCACGCTGACCTCCCCGCCAACCAAAGATGGATTGCTTTTCATCGCCCACCACAATCAAACCTCCGAAGGGCTTGCTTCCCTCTCCGGCAGTTATCTCTCCAATTATGGGCTTTAAAATGTTGAACTGAATCAGGGAAGTATCCTGAAACTCATCAATCAGCAGAAACCGGGTGCGGTGGCTTAAAAATTGGTAGAACTCACTGGCAGACACCTCGCTTTGCGGATCGAAGAAGGGTGGCTCTTCGCTGAAGAGTGCCTCGAAACTGAACCAAGAGATGTCATCATAAGTCATATTTTTATACCGGTAAATCAAGCGGTCATATTCGTCCAGAATGATCTTCCACAGCTCAATAATCTCGTTCTGTTCGGGCAGATACAGGCATTGCATCAGGTAGTCTGCCAGATGCCGGAGGGCTTCTTGCTGCGCACTTTCCATCAGAGCAGTTTGCTCCGGATAGGTTGATTTGCGGATCAGACTACCACTCCAGATATTCTTGCCGATCAGCACTATTAATAGCTTTTCCGCATCCACCGGAGAGGCAGAGATTGTCTTCAAGGTTTGCATTAACGCTGCTACGCTAAAACCACCCGATTCCACAACTTGCCGAAAGTCTTTGGTTAGATAGCCTTGCAAATCATACTTTTGTTGCCCCTGCCAAATGTCGTGCACATGGGATAGAAGCCTGTGCATGGCATCAATAAAGGCGGTTAGGTTACCATTGTTATCCTGCTGTAACCCAATATCCCGCACCCGCAAGCCATGCCCCGGATTACTACCATTGGGCAGCAGCCGGTGAGTAATCATGTAATACAGCCACCTGCCCTCGATAAGAGAAGCAAACAGTTTGGCATAGGCGTCCAGGGAACGGCTTACCTTCCTGCTCAGTAGCTTGTTAAGCCTTGCCCTGAAAGCAGGCTGCATCAGGTGGTTCATCAGAAAAGGCATGCGCTTGGCTATAGCCTGGGTATCAATATCAAAGCTCTCGATACTCCGCAAGGGGCGCACAATATTACGGAAGATATTGCCAATATAGGCATCAATTGTCATCACTTGTAACCGGCTGTGGTCACAGCTAATCTCGCGCCTGGCACTTAGCAGCAGATTACGCTCCTGGATGGTTAGTTCCGCCTCGCTGCCGGGAAGTAAACGGCGCAGGTCTTGCAGCAATCCGCTACGCTTATCCGAAGGCTCAGTCTCCAGCAACATAGACAGGTGTGCATTAATCCGGTCTCTGATCTCCGCCGTGGCTTTGCGAGTGAAGGTAAGTGCCAGGATGTTATCAATACTAAATTCCGGCTTACCATAGTATTGCAGCAACAGAGCAATGTATTCCAGCGAGAGACGATATGTCTTCCCCGTTCCAGCGCTGGCACAGATGATACGGCAGAATAAATCAGCCATTAGCTTCCCCCTTATCTGCGGTCATCAAATCTGCTCGGGATATCTTCACCAGCCTTTGTCTATCTGTTGTTTTTGCGCCCTGAGCGTATCCGCTTTCCAGGCAGCTTAGGTAAACATCAAGTATCTCCGCTTTAAGTTTACTACGCTTATCCGCGGTGATGGTGTCATTAGTTTCTTTTGTATCCAGGATGTTCCAAAACAGCGAGCTCACCCTATCCTCCCCAAGCGTTCCATCCAGCAGGTAATAAAACCACTCGTAGATAATCAGCTGCCGATAATCCCGGTTCCCTGTCTTAAAATCTATTATCATCGCATCCTGATCGGTTTCTATGCGCAAGTCAGCTTTTCCCCTTAAGGCGATGCCATATTCCTTTCCATCAAGCTGCACTGTACCAAGCGTCTTATAATCCCGCTCCGCAGTTGTCATCTTATCTTCTTCCGGAATAAGGGTGAAATTGCGCTTATCCAGATGCGTTTTAACCCAGTTTTCGTAGAACATGTTAAGTGATTCTGCCAGCCGGACAGAGATTATCTCTGTTAAGAAATCAGCATTGTAGTTCTTGGGTATCTGATAGCGGAAATCCCCGCTGCCAAGCAGGTTCACAAGCCCTTCCTGCAGAAAGCTGGTATTGCCAAACACCGCTTCCAGCCTTGCCAAACCAGTGTGGCAGCCCTGTTCATTGCCCAGAATACGAGCAAAGTAAGCATGCATAATATTGCCGAACAGCTTATTGCTGATAATCTCCTCCGCTTCGTAAGATAACTCCTGAATGCGGGAGTGTGTTTCAATATACCAGATAAATGGGTTC
>CAYSGM010000015.1:10714-13962 GCA_964430595.1 uncultured Candidatus Cloacimonas sp. | reverse complement strand
AATAGCTGAATAACCCCGGAAGCAGATGCCTTCAACACCCCGTCCTTCTCCATATCTTGCTCCGGTGCAGCGGGAATAACAAAGAAATCCTTACCCGGATTTGCCTCCCTACAGCAGCAATCTAGAGTCTCTGTTTCAGAAAGTACGGTATGGCTTGTTTTGCCCTTAGGATGCTCATACAAGTTCTTTACAGGTATACGAACTTCCTCTTTGCTTAGGCAGTGTTCATCCACAACAAGCTGTTCCAGTTCCCCCAGAAACGAGCTGGAGCTTATATCCCGCTCCACATTTTTATAGCTGAAACACACTGCTTCTCCGGCTGTTAGCAGCAAGCGGAAGAAATAATAACGCTCCCATGCTCTCACATCCGCATAGCACTTCAGCCCAAGTTTGCTTCGTTGTGTTTCGTTGAACAGCCACACCGGCGTAGGATTGGAAGGCAGTAAGCCCTCGATCATCTGGAAGAAGGCAATCCTGATAAAGCTGCGATTGCGGGAATCCAGCAGATTGCTTATCTCCCTGTTACGTTGCCTGTGCTGGTTACTGTGGTAAGTTATCCTGGCAGATTTCAGAAAACTAAGTAGCAATTCCAGTAAGCCTGCCCCGCATTCATCCTGATTGAACACCTGCGTCCAGGATGGGATTATCCCCATGCTATCTATGGAGGCAAAGTTTGCCAGCCGTTCCCAGAAACATGGCAGCAGGTCTGTGTATTCCGCTTCATTGGGGCTAATCAGCTTATCCAGTTGGATACCGGATGGTGTATCTATCAGATCACATAGCTCACTTATGCTTCTTACCTCCGCAAAGCCATTTACCAAGCTGATATACTTCCCTATCACCCTCCCAAACAACGTATTTTCTTTGCCTTCAAAGAGCTGCATATCCACATACAGAAAGTCATTGTTTAATAGCTTATCCAATTGCAGCCAAATCTCTTCCCGTTGTTGCTCGGTAATCCCGCTTACAAAATAGGGTAGAAACCAGGGCATCGCGAATAGCTTGGACACCAGCGACAATGGCATAAACCCGGAGCTTTGCTGCTGTGCCTTTATCCCTTTATGAATAGCACTAAGCATTTGGTAAACATCCGTTTGTCCTAGGGGGATCATCTCGGGAAGCCTGAAACGCTGCATGTCAAAATAGCGTGAATAGCTCTTCTGATGGAAGCTGCTGTCAATTATCACCCCGCCCTGCTCCTCCGGCTTCCGGCTAAGCCAGGCAAGATAAGCCAGTGCCATCTGGTCTTCGTTTTCGCTTTCCACAATGTGCAGTTTTGGTTTTTCTTTCAAAGACCGCCAGGCAGCTTCCAGATCAAACTCCTTCACCTTCCAGCCAACAGCTCTTTTAGCCGTTTCCAAGCCATGGTAAAGCACTGTAACGCTGTTCCCAGCCTCTTCTATGGCATGTATCAATTGCCTTTCCATCGCGCTGTAATAGTACTGGTTCACAAATGTTATCTGATAGCCCTGCCAGGGGATGCAGAAGTTATCCTGGCTCAGGTAAAATAGCTTGTCGGTAAAGCCCAGTGCGCTGATGTAGCTTTGGTAATCTTCCCTTATCTGCATGATGCGCTCCAGATAGGTCTCCTGCCACATCTGCATATAGAATACGCCGGAATCCTTCAGTTCAGATAGGCTTTCCACCGCCACGCATTCTTCCGCCAGTTCCTCAAAAAAGTCGAAGAACTTCCTGCCCCATTCAACAATATCGCTGTATTGCATAATGTGGAAGAACTCCCGCTGCTCCTCCCCCATCACCAGATACAGGCTCAGCAGCCGCTTTTCGTCCATCAACACCGATGTTTCCGGCAGGATAAGCGCTTCCTTAAAATCTTCCATACTGATGAAGCTGTTCTCTGCCAGGTTCCAGTTCTGCATAAACCGCTGCCTGGCTATGCCTGCCGCCACGCGGGTAGGGAACACCATCACGGTTCTATCGCCCAAGCCGCAAAAAGCAGCATCCAGCAGGTCTGCACTTAAGGGAATTGTCTTAATTTCCATATAGCTAACGCCTTACCTTGTGTTTTTGGATTTCTCTTCCGAACCATCTTGCTTAGTAGACTATACCAAAACAAGGTTTTTATCTGTCAAGCACAATTCGTCCGTGAATAATTATCCTTCATAATAGTGTGGGGGACAGATCCCGGGTTTGGGGACAGATTTCCCAATTATTTCGCAAATCGCCCCACCCCTCTGTTTGACTTAAAAAAAACCACCTCTCCCTACATTGCCTAAGCACTTACTACACAGTGGCTTTTTTTGAGTTAAACAGAGGGATCACCCTGCATAAATTGCACACATTTTAACTCACAACTGAAGCCGTCGAAACCGGGAATATGCTGAAGCTGGCAGACTGCTTCTGTTGTAAGTCAAAATATGTTATCCATCGCAAAGGCTTTCTGCAAGTTCTTCTTACGCGCAGTCTCGATTACCATGTTGCGATAATCCTCACGGTTGCCAATATAGTCTTCAACAAACTGTATAGAAAACAAGGTACCGTTCCTAATCCCCATAAACTCCCTGAAGTTAGAAAACTCCCAATCTTCCGGCAGGCTTACCAGATTCGCCTGCAATGGATTAGCATGAATGTACGCACAAGCAGCCACAAGGTAATTGTCTTCCATCACATACTTATGCGCCAGTTTATTGCGAAAGATTCTGCCACTGCTGTCGTATTTGCTGTTGTAGTATCGGGCATACCGCTTATGTGGCTGTTCAAATAAAGCAGAGACTGCGGAGTAAGCATTTTGCCGGATCAGAAAATGGAAATGGTTAGGCATCAAACAGTAGGCGATAACGCTGTAATCTTCACTCATCTGCTCTTTCAGAAAGGTCAGATAGGTTTTGTAATCTCCCGGATCATAGAACAGGTCCTTGCCATCTATGGCATGGTTTACAATGTGAATATATGTCCCCGGCCCGCATTGGGTAGGATGTATGCGCATAGCAACTGCTCCCAAACTGTTTTGAATATTTATTTCATCACTTCTGTATTCGTCAAGCAAAATCTCTGTTTGACTTAAAAACAGCCACTCCGCCATCTTTGCCTTAGTCCTTACTATACAGTGGCTGTTTTTGAGTTAAACAGAGGATACACTGCCGATGGTGCTGATTTTGTACAATTACGGTTTAACTCAAAATTCCGCCCTAGTAGTGAGTGCCAAGCGGATAGATATCCTAGGGCGGAATTTTAAGTCAAACCTTCATATGTGGCTTTCTTACGGATTTCTTGACATAATTTTCCTT
>CAYSGM010000015.1:0-10622 GCA_964430595.1 uncultured Candidatus Cloacimonas sp. | reverse complement strand
CGCTTACAGTCCTACCATTGCCATGCCTTAGCACTTATCAATAGCTACATAGAGAGGTTTCAAAATGGATTTTATGACCTACATACTAGTTACTATGCCCTTAACAATTGCTACCATATGTGTAATGAAGGTAATTAGAATCGGGAAGGTTCCCCCGCTTGATAGCATCCTGTATTGGCCATTCAGGTCAGTGGATTTTACCGGTAGCCCCGAGCAGTTTAATTCGCTGGTGGATTCTTTTATAGCAAGTTCTAAATATGATGTAAGGCAACGTACCGACACCAGCGTTTATCTGATAGAACCTTTACTAAAGTGGAAACGCCCAGGTTATTGCTTCTATATAGTTTTAGACGCACCTGGCATTGTAATCAACATATATTTCAAGAGCCTCGTTTATGATGATTCGCAAGCCTGTGTAGTAATAAACAAAGTCCTGCCTCATTTCAGGATGTTATGAATCTTACCGGTACAGCCTCCCCCAATGTTTGACTTAAAAAAAGCCACCTCTCCTATCCAAGCCTATGTACTTGTTACACAGTGGCATTTTTTGAGTTAAACAGTGGGATTAGTGTACAGATATCCTGGGGCGGAATTTTAAGTCAAACCTATTTTGTGCTTGACATCTATGCAGCTTCTAATCAGCAAGGATAGCAAATAAGAGATAGATATTGAGGAGCCGTGAGATACTTAAAACTTTGCATTGCATTACTGATTATTCTGCTTGTTTTTTCCTGCAAAAAGAACGTTAGCAAACCGCCTTCAGGTTATGTTGTGCTTTCCCCGGAAGTAGCTGAAATCCTTTGTGATCTGGGTGCGCAGGATGATATTGTTGCGGTTACCCAGGAGTGCGATTTCCCTCCCGCCCTTGCCGAAAAGCCTAAGGTCGGCAACTTTAGCGCCATAGATAAAGAAGCCATCATCGCGCTGAACCCCGCCATCATCTTTGCCAGCGCGCTGGAGCAGGAAGGCATTGCTGCGGAGCTTAAGAAGCTTGGTTACCGGGTGGAGGTTATCTACCCCAAAAGCCTGAAAGCCTTAAGTGAAGAAATTCTGCATCTGGGAGATATTACCAACCGAATTAACCAATCCAAAAACCTTGTGGCACAGATGGATGCGGAGCTGGCACATTTAAAGAGCAAGGTAGCCGGCAAGCCCCGAGCCAAAGTGTATCTGGAAATATACCGCGACCCCCTGATGAGCGTTTCCGATGCCTCCTTTGTGGGCGAGCTGATCGAAGCCGCAGGCGGGGACAACATCTTCCCCACTCTGGAGCGGGATTACGCCCGTGTGAACCCCGAAGCTGTAATAAACGCCAAGCCGGACATCATGATCTGCTTTTCTAAGGACACTCTCTCCGCCATCCGCACCCGTAAAGGCTGGCAGGATATCCCCGCCATCCGTAAAAAGCAAATCTATTTCGAAGCAGATATAAACCCGGATATCATCCAGCGCGCCACTCCCCGCAGTATGAGCGGTATCCGCCAGCTTCAAAAGCTCTTCTTCGAGCCGGGTAAATGAAGCACAAAGCCCTCCTTGCCCTGTGGATTCTGCTTAGCTTGGCGATTGTCTTTATCTATCTTAACATCGGCAACCCCGGCACAAACATCGTTACCCAGGTCAGGATTCCCCGCCTGCTGCTCACCCTGTTTACCGGCATGGCTCTGGCGGGCATCGGCGCTATCTATCAGGTGATGCTGGCAAACCCTTTGGCAGAGCCATACATCCTGGGTATCTCCTCCGGTTCGGCATTCGGTAGCATCCTGGCGGGCGTATCCGGTTTTGTGATCCTGATGCCCTTTGGCGGCTTTGCGGGTGCGGGTTTAACCATGCTGCTTGTATGGCGGTTGGCGCACCAGAAGGGACGTTTCGACAAAAGCAGACTGCTGATCTCCGGCGTAATCGCCGGCATGTTTTTTGCAGCGGGGATTTCACTGTTGATGTATCTGCACTTA
The DNA here is from genome assembly GCA_964430595.1 of uncultured Candidatus Cloacimonas sp. GTDB lineage: Bacteria > Cloacimonadota > Cloacimonadia > Cloacimonadales > Cloacimonadaceae > Cloacimonas. The sequence goes on along the minus strand of CAYSGM010000015.1, from coordinate 8,670 downwards.
AAGGACACCGCTTTGATTTTAGGCACTTTGATGGGCAATCTGGGGCGCATCTTCAGCACCGGCGAATGGCTTACCTTTTGCGTCCTGCTGGCTGTTTCCCTGCTAATCCTTGCCTGGCTTTATTTCCGCTCCACCGCCATCGATATCCTCAGTAATGGCGATATCTACGCCGGAAGCCTGGGTATAAACGTTTTACACCTTCGCCGCGAGGTGTTTCTGCTTACCTCCATCGTGATCGGAATCTGCGTGGCTTATGCGGGCATCATCGGCTTTGTGGGCTTGATCATCCCGCATGTGGTGCGTTTTTTTATCCCCTCGGGGCAGCGGCGCATCTACCTTTTCTCCTTGTGGGCGGGAGCTATCTTCCTGTTAGCATGCGACATGGCTGCCAAGCACCTGCTTGCCATCGAGCTGCCGGTGGGAATCATCACCGCTTTCCTCGGCTGCCCCTTCTTTATGTGGTTGCTGCTGCGTAAGTAAGTTACCACTGCAGACAGGATGTCCGCAGCTACTTTGCTTGACCGCGGCTTCGTTGTTATACGCAGCTTCCTTGCTGCCCGAAGCTGTTCTGAAAACGGGTTCATCGGGGGTTGAACGGGCAAAAGCCCGATGAGCTCATGGTCAGATCCCGGTCGGCTCTCTTTCGGTAAGCATGGGCGGAGTATGATAAACGATGATTAATAAAGTATCCAGAATGAGGCTGCTAAATCGTAATTGCACACGCCTCGTTTGCTGACAGCCGAGGGCGTCTGTCGTTACAGAATTGCAGCCAAATAGGTTGCACAAATGAAACAGATTTCGCTTGACAAATCGCTTGATACCCGCTGTTCTTGATCTTTAATACTGATATACTGGAGTTAGTAATATGAAATCTTGTGTGTTGATAGTTATAATGTTGCTTGCAAGCCTGTCTATCTGGGCTACCCTGATCCACGAGTATAATTTTAACGGGGATTTTACCGATGATATCGGTGGATCCACCTTACAGCCGGTTCATACCGCCACAAGTTCTTTTGCGGATGGAGCCTGGAACTGGACAGCAAATTCCACACCCGGCGGAGGTCTTTTATTGGGTTCTGCGCTGACAGACAATGGCATTTATACCTTAAGAACGGTGTTCAAGTATAACGTAATTAACAATGTGTGGACAAAGATCATCAGTTTGGCAGGTTTGACTAGCCCTGCTACCGGCAATTATTATGATGATACGGGAGTTTACTTTTCCAGCAGTCACATCGGTTATTACAACATCTCTTTTAACAGCACTGTAACGCATTATCCTGATACATGGTATGATCTGATCATCACCAGAAAAAGCAATGGCGATTTCAGGATATACATCGCACCGCTGGGGCAAACTCCGGTACAGGTTATCAGCTTTAATGACTCCAACGGCATATGCAAGCCCACCCGTCCTTCTGCAACGCCCGGTTCGCTCAGCTATTTTGGGTTGTTCTACGATGATACGGTAACCACAGCGGAATGGACGGCAGGCGGTAGTGTAAGCCTGATCCAGGTTTGGGATGATACGGTTACGCTAAGCCCGGTGCAAAACCTGGGAATATCAGATTATAATAGCCAGTTAAAGCTGGATTGGGACTTGTATATAAGCGCTACTTCCTACAATATCTATGCCTCCGACCTACCTGAGGGAGCCTGGGTGTTGATTGGTAACTCCGGCACAACGGAGTATATAATCGACCCCACAGAGCAAAGGAAATTCTACCAGATTCGCGCTGTACTAGATTAACCTGCAATCTGTAAGGCTATCTGCCGGGGATAGGGCATCACAAATCGCTTGACACTTAACAGCAGGCGGGCAAGCTTGCTTTATACATATAATTTGTCTAAAATGATATTGGAGGAAGTAATGAAACTTCGCACCCTTAGCCTATTCCTGCTCGTGATGACCTTAGCTCTTTTCCTGGCTGCCTGCGGCTCGAACAAAGAAAAAACACCCAAACCCGAAGGCGACATGGTTTACCGTCCCACCTGGTGGGCAACCCAGCCTGATCCTGCCTACGTTTGCACCTACGGACAGGGCACCAAAGCCTCTGAGACTTCATCCATGAACACCGCCAAAGCCAATGCTTTGCTGGAAGCCGCGCAATATGTGGAAGTGCATGTGAACGGCATGATAAAAGTGTATGAAGAAGAAGCCGGGGTAAATGATCCCCAGTTGCTAGCTCTTACCGAAAGCGTGGTGCAGGCGATTGCTTCTGCGCGCTTTTCAGGCACCATTCCCGGCACTATAGAAACCAGAATAGTGCAGGAAAAAGGCGGCTCACGCTATAAAACCTGGACTCAGGTGAAGATACCTAAAGAGCAGATTAATAAGACTATGGTAAACAGCATCCGCAATGAGGAAGCCCTTTACAATCAGTTCAAAGCCTCACAGGCATTCAAGGAATTGGAAGCAGCCGTAGATAAGTATTAATGCAGTTGGCTTGGCTGATCGGGAAGGACAATCTGCCTTTTTCCTTGACATTAGCCCTGCCTAAAAATAAATGACCCTGATTGCGTGCATCTTTAGCTCAGTTGGTAGAGCAACTGACTCTTAATCAGTGGGTCCGGGGTTCGAATCCCCGAAGGTGTACCATTCTTTTTAATCCAAGCCCCGGGAGTATTATAGCTTCAGGTGGATAGATGAACAGCGGTAATTTGCCCTTTGCTCCGCTATATAAATGTGCTAAAGCGCGGCTACATACTCTTTGCCGGCTTTAGCAGCCGGCTTTTTTTTATTAATTAAGAAAGTCTAACCCCTTGCAGCGGTTAGATAAGGAGAAAAAACAATGACAGCATTACACGCACTTGACACACCGGACAGAAGCGGATATATTTTCACTTCCGAATCGGTTTCTGAAGGGCATCCCGATAAGGTTTGCGATCAGATTTCTGATGCCATCCTCGATGCCTACCTTGCTGCTGATCCTCGCTCCAAAGTTGCGTGCGAGACCATGGCAACCGAAAACCGGGTTATTGTAGCCGGCGAAATCTCGTCCCGCGCTAAGATCGAAGTGGAACCCATTATCCGCGAAGTGATAAAGAACATTGGCTATACCCACGCCAACAAAGGCTTCGACACCAATTGCGAGATTAATAACTACCTGCATAAACAGGAACTGGCTTTGGAAGAAAACACCGGCGCGGGCGATCAGGGCTTGATGTTCGGCTATGCTTGCTCCCAAACTAAGAGCCTGATGCCCATTCCCATCGAGCTTGCTCACAAGCTTCTGATGAACCTAGCCGAAGCGCGCAAAAGCGGTGCAATTGCCTGCTTGCTGCCTGATGCCAAGAGCCAGGTGAGCATGCATTACATCGGCAGGCAAGCGGTTGATCTTAAAACTCTGGTGATTTCCACACATCATAACGACATCTGCAAGCTGGAGTTCGATGAGCTGAAACACGCCATTCACCAGCAAGTAATCATCCCCAGTATTGCCCAGATCGAAGAAGAAAGCAAAGGCTTTTTTGAGACCAAGAATTGCGAGATCAAGATAAACCCCTTAGGTCGCTGGCATGACGGCGGTCCGGCAGCAGATACAGGCTTAACTGGACGCAAGATAATTGTGGATACCTACGGCGGTTGGGCACAGCATGGCGGTGGAGCATTCTCCGGTAAGGATGCAACCAAAGTGGATAGAAGCGCAGCATATATGGCGCGTCATATCGCCAAGAGCGTGGTTGCCGCGGGATTGGCAGCCGAATGCCTGATTCAGTTCAGCTTCGTGATCGGTGAGCAAATGCCGGTTTCTTTGATGATAGACACCTTTGGAAGCGGAAAAGTAAGTGATACCGAGATCGAAAGAATCGTAGCCAAGAACTTTGACTTGACAGTAATGGGAATCATAGATTACCTTGATCTTAGGAAACCTGTGTTTCTGCCCACTGCCAGCTACGGTCATTTCGGACGTGATAGCTTCAGTTGGGAAAGCGTAAAAACCATTCACTAAGGATTGTATGAAGCATTTATACCAAAGCCTGACTGATGCCGTGCCATTCTTCCTGCTGGCGGGTCCATGTGTGGTGGAAGAAGAGAGCCTGATGCTCCGCGCCGCGGAGTACCTGAAGGAACTATGCCTGCGCAAAGGGGTGTTCCTGGTGTTCAAATCCTCTTACCGTAAGGCAAACCGCAGCAATTATAGCTCTCCCTGCGGTCCCGGAACCATAAAGGGGCTGGAAACGCTGAACAAGATAAAAACCCGCCTTGAGCTGCCCATAATCAGCGATGTGCACGAATGCGCAGAAGTGGCTGATGCTGCCGAAGTGTGTGATATCCTGCAAATCCCTGCCTTTCTCTCCCGCCAGACAGAGCTTATCCAGGCTGCTGCCCAAAGCGGTAAGATTGTGAACATAAAAAAGGGACAGTTTATGGCACCGCAAGACATGCATGCCGCTGCGCTGAAGGCTGCTGCCATGGGGAATAACCAGATTATGCTTTGTGAGCGGGGCAGCAGTTTTGGCTATCACAACCTGGTTGTGGATTTCCGTGGCTTTGCGATTATGCAGGAAATGGGCTATCCGGTGGTTTATGATGTAACTCACTCTTTACAGCTTCCCTCGGTGAATACCACCTCGGGCGGAAACCCGGAATATGCAGCCATGATGGCACGTGCTGCCATTGCAACCGGCATGTTGAAGGGGCTGTTTATCGAAACTCACCCGGAACCTGCTAAAGCTCTTTCCGATGCATCCTCTATGCTACCCTTGGGTGAGCTGGAGTCACTGCTTGATGGCTGCTTACGCGTAGCAAACGCAATGAGGGGATAAGATGGAAAAGAACTGCTTGGTTAAACCCAGCAAGCGCCCCGTTGCCTGGGGTGAGATAAAGCTGATGCTATTGGATTGCGACGGTGTCCTTACCGACGGGCGGATTATTTACGGCGAAGCACGCCAGGAATTGAAGCACTTCCACGGTCATGACGGCATGGGCTTTCTGCTGCTGAAATATACAGATATGCAAACCGGAGTGATCACCGGACGCAAATCCGAAGCCCTGGAGCGTCGCTGTAGCGACCTGCATATCCAGCACCTGCACCAAGGGGTGCAAAACAAGCTGCAATGCCTGGATGAGCTGCTTGCCAAGCTCAACTTGGATTACAGACACGTGGTTTATATGGGTGATGACTGGAACGATGTGCCTGTGATGCGCAAGGTTGCTTTTTCCGCTACTCCCGCCGATGCCTTGCCCGATGTGCAGATGATCGCCGACTGGGTGGCAGCGCATAATGGCGGACATGGGGCAGTGAGAGACCTGATAACCCACATTCTGGTGCACAAGGGCATTTATGAAAAGACGGTGAAGCATTATCTTGAAGACATTTGTTAAGCTATTGCTGCTCACTGCATTATTAATGATACTTGCCTCCTGTAAAGATGCCAGCCTACAGGTGAAGACCGATCCGCTTGACCGCAGTTTACCGGATGAAACCAGCTACAATGTCCGCATTACGCAATACATCGACAGCCGACAGGAATACTATTTGGAAGCAAAGAAGATAGAACGCTTCCACGATAGGCGCATGATGTATGGATATGGAGTAAGCCTTTCCACTTACGACAAGGACAACCGCATCAATTCCACCATCCAGGCAGATACCACCATTGTGGATGATGCCCGCAATATTATCTTCGCACATGGACATGCGAAAATGACCTCGCCCAACGGCTCTCTTACAACCTCTAAGATAATCTGGGACAGAGCCGTGGACGAGATTACCGCTCCGCAGAGTGTTACCCTAGTACGCGATGGATCTGTACTGCGGGGCGAGAACCTGCGTACGAACTCTAAGCTTAGTTTTGTGGAGATGGACAAAGTATCCGCCGAGGGCAAGATAAAGCCAGAGGAACTGGATTGGTAAAGCTCCAGCACATATACATCAAACTAATCCTAGGCATCCTGCTGCTTGTATGCTTCATTCCGCTAACAGCGCAGGCTAAGAAAGCCCCTTCCGAGAAGTTTCGTCTGGTTCATGCTGATAAGCTTTTTATGAACAAGCTGGAAGCCGAGCAGATATTGGAGCTGAGTGGTAATGTGCACTTCTTTTACGGTACCACAGAGTTCCGCAGTTCCCGTGCCTTGATTTTTGATACCAAGAAGATTGCCCGTCTTTATGGCAATGTGGTGGTCTCCAATGATAGCCTCACTCTTGCCGCGGATACCCTTGCCTATTACCGCATCCCGGAGCTGCTGAACATGGGCGGGAGAGTGTTTGCCACCCATAAAAACAAACAGGGCGATTACCGCTGGACACGAAGCGACTACGCAAGTTATGATAAGAAAAACGATGTTCTTACCACCTGGAGCCGTGTTTCGGCGTATGATTTGAAAGAAAACGCCCATGCCAAGTGCGGTTATGCGCAATGGGACAGGAAAGCCGGTTACGCCTTACTGTTGGAAGAGCCACGCTTACAAGCCGGGACTACGGACAGCTTGTTTATCAGCTCGGACAAGATGGAGTTATTCGATAAAGAACGCAAGATGATTGCTACCTTTAACGTGGAGGTTTATACTCAGGATTATACTGCTAAAAGCGATTTCCTTATCTACTTTATGGAAGAGGACAAGGCTGTATTCACCGGCAAGCCAAGCTTTAGCTCCGATTATGCAGATGCCAGCGCGATGGAATTCCACCTCTTTTTTACCGATCGCAAACTTAACCAAGCGGATTTGATTGATTCCTGCAAGGTAGTATTTAGTGAAGAGAAAAAGGGCGAGAAGAAGAATAATGTGCAGGCAGACATGATCTCTATGCACTTTGTGGACGACCAGATAAGGAAATTCACCGCTGAGGGCAAGGTGGAATATTTCTTTGTGCAGGATGCTACCGATAAGCGTGATTACTTTACCAACAGTGCCACAGGTGTGTCCCTGCAAGCCATCTTCAATGAAGAAAGCAAGCTGATTAGCATGCAAATGAAAACTAACATCAAAGGGAAATACGTTTTTGTAAATAAGTCCTGAGTGCTACTTTCCCCTTTCCTTTGAGTCACTTACCCCTGGTTCTTATTCTTCTAACTGCACACAGCTTTACTGGTACGTGCAGATGAGACGTTTGCGATTCAAGATATTGGCTCTCCTTGTTGGGTTGATATGAGACAAAAGAACAGACTTGCCGGGGATATAGTAAATCATTTACCCGGCAAGTCTATGGGTTTATATGGGCATTACTTTAGGACAGCTTTTCGGGTTTGTGTGGTGTTACCTGAACTGAAAAATATGAGATAGATTCCCGCCGGTAGCTTATTTCCGGCAGTGCTATAACCATTCCAGGTTAGCTCTACATTACCCTTGGCGTTACCATCAGTGCGGAAAACGCATTCGCCTTTAATGTTATAGATGTTTAACTGATAACCCTGATTAGCTTCGCTGATCCCTAATTTAATGCTTGTGGCATCGGAGAAGGGATTGGGGTAAATGCCATGGATACCTGTTACTATTGGTGCTGCGGGGTTTTCTGGATTCGCCACACTAATAGAGTAGGTACCCACTGCTGTAGCACTTGGTGTCCAATCCAGTTTATAACCCTTAGCACGAATCGTTGTGCCTTGGGTAAGGTGGATTGGGGTGGTGAACAGAGGTGAAGTAGCAACCGGCTCTGTATTGTCTAGTGTATAACGAATCTGCGCTCCTGCTGTGGCACAAGACAAGCTAACATCCACCTGGTTTTGATACTGTCCCGGTTCAGGATTGAATGTAGGCATTGCCACTGTACCGGTGATGGTATATTCTGCCATTGCAGTTGCACTGGGAGTCCAGTTTGTCAAGAAACACTTCGCTTTTATAGTAGTGCTTACGGAAACGTTGATTGCAGTACTATACAGAGCGGAAGTTATGGTTGGCTCCGATCCGTTAGTTGTATAGCGAATTTGAGCTCCCACCGTTGCACATGTGATGGTTACTGACTGTGTAGTGGCATACGTACCGGTAGGTGGCGTAATAACAGGAGTAGCAACCGTACCTGTAATAGTATAAGTGGCAGATGCTATAGGACTTGGAGCCCATCCTGCTAAATATGCCTTCGCCTTAATAGTTGTTGTACTATTTAGGGGAAGAGTTATCGGTGCGGAATACAACGTTGAGGCTTCGGTGGGATCTGTTCCATTGGTTGTATAGCGAATCTGTGCTCCCGCCGTTGGACAAGTAAGTACTACGGACTGAGCTGTTTGATAAGTACCTCCAACAGGATTAAACACAGGCACGGCTACCTCCTGGGTGCCTGATCCGGCATTTATCTGGTAGAGGTTATCGGGAAAGCTACCAATAATCCCCCCGACTTCAGAGAGTAATGTTTGGGTTACCGGGACTATTGTCTGTGCACTTAAATCCCAAACCTTGAATGTTATTTGTTCGCCATTTGTCTCTGTGAATATTTGGATTAGGCAGCCGGCAACCCCCTGAATTACCTGAATGGGTATTTTGCCTCTCAATTGCTCATTTGCACCAACCGTGACGAAAGCAGCAAGGATATCACCATTAGCCGCGGGAACAGAATTAATGGCAACCTGTGCCATCACGGACATACTACCTGTAAGCAGGGCAGGCTCTCCCCAAGGATCGACAACTGTGCCTCCACTGATGGTATAGATGGCTGTGGCGGTGGCACTGGGAGTCCATCCACTTAGATATGCTTTTGCCTTTATCGTTGTGGTAGTAGATACAGCTATAGG
>CAYSGM010000014.1:13596-34652 GCA_964430595.1 uncultured Candidatus Cloacimonas sp. | reverse complement strand
GTTCGTGTTGGTAGAGGATACCGAGGAATTTGTGTATCTGTTCACCAATCCGGATGAGGAATACGACCTAATGCGCTATTTCGTAGGCAACAGGATGCCCGCGGACTGGAAAGGATACAGCCTGGAGAAAAAGAGGCGTTACGCTACACAATTCTGGGCTAATATGGCAACCAGTACGAAGCGGGATGTGAAAAGCATAGTGAGCCTCGTGCAGGAACGCGTGGACTTTGCCAACAGATACTATGGACACCTATCCCCCGGATGGACTTCCGACATGGGACGCATATACATCAGAAACGGAGCTGCAGACGATATAGATAGAGACGTTAGCTCCGATCAGAGCCGCTTCGTCCGCAAAGACTATCAGATTTGGAAGTATTCTACCGGCAACAAAGCTGTGTATGTTTTCGTAGATATCCAGATGAATGGCAACTACCGGCTGATTTATGCTGAAAATGACGACATGGAGAATTCTGATCCTGATTGGATGCGTTTTCTAGGCACTGATTTCGACGAAAGCAGATTGGATAATTAACACACTTATAAAGCATGTTTTATTCATTCGTAATGCAATAGATATGGAATCAATGATGGTTGGGCTAAGATGTATGAGATACTATATCCACACTAATTATCCAACACAGGATAAAAGGCGTCCTTTATATGGTGAACAGAGAATGTGTCGGATAGCTTATTGTGAAACACAACTATCACATCAAAGCGAAAATAGTGATTGCTATAATGGCTGTTCAGGTTAATATATTCTTGTGCTGTTCTGGTTATCTTCTTCTGTTTTTGAAGGGAGATTGAAGCTAGGGCTGTTTCCATAGAGTGTGATGTTCGAGTTTTAACCTCGACAAAGATTAAGTGTTGATCTTTTTCTACGATGAGATCGATTTCTCCGCAACGCATCCTGAAGTTACGGCAAATAATAGCATAGCCAATACTTGCAAGATGCTTGGCGGCGATATCTTCACCGGTTTTAAACAAATCTAGCTTGGAGCGTTCATTCATGAACCAAGAAAAAGCTTGACGAAATTAATGTCAATGAGATTGATGAATTATGATTAGAAAGAACACCGAAAGGTGGAGGGAAGTATGAAAAAAGTTATTTTTAGCTTGTTACTGCTTACGGCTATGCTTGGCATAGTTGAGGCTGCACCGTTCCAAACACTTGGGATGCTACGGACACCTGATGCATATGTTTTACCACATAGAGCCGCTGAGATTTTGCTGGTAGGTTACTACCGCGATGTAGTAGCACCCAAACCAATGACTCAGGATGCGATAGACGCTTCCAAAGGGTTTTTCCCCTATGCCATGGTTGGTGTAGGGCTGTTTAATCGTGTGGAACTTGGTATCTTCGCAGGAGATAATACAAAGTTAGATGGGCTTATGTATTACATGAATGTTAAAGCCAAGATTATCGAAGAGTCCCTTCGGATTCCTCAGATATCTGTTGGTATAGACAACGTGTTTTCTCCCATGCCCCAGCACGGAGTTCAGTATCAAGATGCCAGCGACAATTACAGCACTCATCCGGACGCAGATTCCTACGAATACTTTTCTCCCTACGCTGTGGCATCAAAGCAAGCTGTTTTTGCCGGAATCCCTTGGATGTTCAATGCCGGATTTGGATCGAACCGGTTTATAGGACAAGCATCCAGAGCGCGTATCTTTAACGGCTTTTTTACCTCTGTTGAGGTGTCCCCGCTTCGCGACCTTGCCCTTCAGGGTGAGTATGATGGCGAAGACTTCAATGTAGGCATCAAGTACAGTTATAAGAACTTCGGCTTAAAAGTGGGTGCGGCTGCCATCGAAGACCGAGCAAAGGATAGCAACTACAAAGATAACGTTCGTGTTGCTTTTGGCTTATCCTACTTATTTGATAAGTATGCAGAATCAAAACGGCGTCCTGACCTTAGCCGTTATGCAGTAGAATCTGATCTCGAAGGAACAGATGTCGTTGAAGTAGGCGAGATTCCTACTCCCATTGAAACTGATATCACAATTCCCCCATCTGGAACAGGTACACCTGGTTCTGGGGTTGTGGTAGTGCCTCCCGGTACAACCGGTACAGAGGTTGCGGTAATTTCTCCCACCGAACTCCAGACCCCTGGATTGGTTACACCCGGAAGCTCTGCTTACAAAGAGCTGTCGCCTGAAGTTCGTGACCTTTTAAAGGAACTTGAAGCTCTGAGGTTAGAACGCCAGAACGCCCAGAAAGCCTTGGACGACCTTCGTAAGTGGATTCAAGAGCTTAAAAAACCATAATAATTTGAAACTGCATGTTTGTGATGTGTAGGTTTTAAGATTCATACTTCCTAATGAATAGTAGAGAAAGATTCAAGATGGGCTGCTTACAACCTATCTTGAATCTTGGCTTGGTTATCACAAACTGGTTTCTAGAAGTGAACAACAAGTGAGCGGGGTTATGAAAAAGAATTTTAGAGTTTTACTACTCCTAGTCTTTGCGGTGTGTATGCTGTCGTCAATCTATGCACAGCAATCGCAGGACCAATATAAAGAAGAGCTGCTAAGGATGATAGCTGAGGAAAAACAGCTTATCAAAGAAGCAGCCAAAGATTTCCTAATTGACACTCTTCCCGGTATGATGGAAACAGATCCCGAAGCTGCTGATCAGGCTCTGGCAAAGTATAGTGGTCTGTTCAATACTATGGATCAGGATGATTTCATCTATCTGCTTGGGCATTTTTATGCAAGAATGGGAGAGAATACAAAAGCAATCAACTCCTTCAACTCCCTCCTTAAATCCAAACTGAACGAAGATGCAAGAAAAATGCTGAACCTTGTTCTCTATGAGCAGATGATTACCTACCTCAAGAACAACAATCGTCAAGCCGCCAAGGATTTCCTGCAGGTAATCATTTTCGAAAACTATAACATAGATCATTACTATCCAACCTACCTCTATATTTGGTCTGAAATGAGTGCCGAAGATGGAGAGTTTGAAAACGTGTTGACCGCGTTGGAAAGCTACAATCAAAATAGAGACATCATTATGGACAGGATTCTGCCTAATAAACGGGCTATATTAGGCAAGGTTCAGACCATAGACTTGGACCCATTTATCAAGACTCCGACTCAGGATGAATATAATAAGATTATCTCCCAGATTGATGGAATTAAAGTAGAGCTTACCAGCGTTTATAACGAGCTGATCGCGTTGAAGGGAATCATCTATCTTAATGCTGTTGTCCACATGCACAAAGAAGAAATGGATATACTGGATGATCTGAAAAGTAGCTTGACAGAATACCTCAATAACGATAAGAATACAGATGCAATAATCGCTCAGTACTATGAAAAGCTTCAGGTCGTGAAACAATTCTCAGTTTCCTACACAAAGCAGATCACTATTATGGATGTGATTTTGCAACGCCAGTATGAACGTTTCTTAGCCAACGATCCCACATTGCAGGATAAAGACTATAGCGACATGGAGATGAAACGCTTATATGACATCGAGAAGAATATTGAAGTTTATGACCAGATAATCTCGGAGCTGGATACAAGTATCGCAGATCCTGAGTTAGTGGCGTATATAGACGATCTTAAGCAAAGACGCGCGGAGTTCTCTGAGAAAAGAACTGATCTTCAGATTAGGAAGAATACCTATCTTGAAACACGAAAACACTCCAGCGATGTCCAAGAACAGATTTTTGAAGCCATTTTAAACGAGTATTATGCATTGAACGCTGATGAGAAAGATCTTGAGGTGCAAATTGCCGAATTGGAAGATTTCTTTAAAAGCGATGCAAAAGATATCTTCAATGCTCAGATGCGCAAAGACATCGTTACTAGGATAGGTACTCAATTGGCTCTTTCAGTAGATAGTGAAGAACGTAATGAGCCAATTCGTAACAACGTCCGCGACATGCTTTCTAATATCGAGTTCATCAAGATTCAGCTAAACTATCGTAATCTTCGCGCTCGCGAAACAGCACGGCTAGCAAAGAAAGATCAACTTACTCTAGAGCAAATGACCGAGCTTCAGACAGTAATCTTGAATGAAAAACGTCAATTGATTACCGATATTGAAGCTTATCTTGCCGCTCATCCCGATTTCAAAGCGATAGAACAGCCTGATGGAAATTATCTAGTGAGTAAAGCGGATATGCTCTACAACCTTGCCGAGCTTCAATATGCTGTGAATCTTGACGACCCTTCCGTAGCCTTAAATACCTATCGCAAAGTTGTTCAAAGTGACCCGAATTTTTACTATAAAGATGCAGCACTCTACAATATAGGATTCATAAGCAGCCAGCTTAAGCGTAATCAGATAGACAGCAACAAGAATCGTTTCTATGAGGTTAATGCAACTGCGTTGTCCTTAGATAATGCTAGCCGATATCAGTATTCTGATTTTGCAGAGTCCATTAACGCTTATCAAGAGATAGTGGACAATTATAAAAGCTCAACGTACTATGATGAATCCTTATATCGCCTAGGAGTCTTAAACTACTACCTAGCAACTGATGCTGATGATCCTGCCAGGTTTTATGCATTAGCAGCTAATTACTTTGATGAGATTATCGCTAACCCCACCAGTAAATACAAGTATGATGCAGTTTATCAAAGGGGTTGGTTGAGGCTGAATACAGCAAATGAAGAGGATCTGAAACTTGCTATAGCAGATTTCTTGACTCTGCTCAATGCCATAGAGAACAATCTGATCACGGATCCAGTCATTGTTCAAGACTACAAAGATGATGCAGTGAAGAACATCGCTTATTGTCTTATAGCAATGGATGGATCTGATTTCTCCTCCAAAGCTAAAGGCGTTGCGGAGTTGCAAAGTATCTTTTCCGGCTATAAAAACTCGCAGATAATTAGCCGTGTCTTGGATGTGGCGACGCAGAATAAGTTCGACTTAGACGCTTCCTTGCAAGCAGTGGATTTCATCTGGCTAAAAATCAACATGAGCCCGCTCGCACTGGAAAATCCCAGCTTATTGGATTCAATCCTATACATTTACGCCAGCCAATCCAGAAATCTTCGGGATGGGAAAGATTTCGGACTTGCCCGCCAGGAAATATACCTGAACATAATAGACAACTACAGTAAGGATTCTGCCTGGTATGCAGCTAATAAGGACAAAGATATACAGCCACAGTTAGCAGTTATCAAGAAAGCTTATGAGGAACGCGGAAAGAGGCTGTACATCGAGTTCACAGAGAACCCGTCCGATGAGAAGTTCGCATTGTATAAAGCACATGTGAACCGTTTTGGAAGCTTTGTTGAGCTACATGGTGAATCACTTGCTGCATGGCAGCAAGAAAATGAGAAATCCGTCCTAATTCTTAGCACTACATTAGCTGAGAAATCGAATCTACCTATAAATTACATGCAAGCGATTTCAAGTTTACATAAGTACAATGAGAAGTATCCAGAAGACGAGGATTTCTACTTGCACGAAGGCTTATCTTATACGTATGCCAACAATGTATTCAACTTGTTAAATGACAGGTATGGCGAGGAAGGATTCGTAGCTACTCCCGGAACTCCTGAAAATCAGGATGATTTGTATGCTATGCTTAGTTCTAATTCTTTGCGGTTCATAGAGGTGATGCGCACTGAGAAATATAGTACCCCCGATCGTAAACAGGAAGCAGTAACCATACTATTAAACCTTGCAGATATCCAATATAACCGTGAGAAGTATCCCGAAGCTACTGCTCTTTATCTTAAAGCACTCGAGCAAGAAGCTATCATCGGAACACGCAGCAAATTTGATATTTATGGTAAGCTTGCTACAATGGCTCACAATACAAAGAACCATGCTAATGCGGAGATGTACTATCGTAAAGCACTTGCCTTTGCCCAAACTCCGGAAGAAACGAAAGCAATAAATGAGAGTATAATTGCTCAAATCCAATTAAGCTATGAAGCCGCTGACCTAAGTAAAGATTATGTGTTTGCAGCTACTGAGCGTTTGCGCTTGGCAGAGGAACTACCTGTTAGTGAAGATAAGTTTATTCAGGCACTCAGGTGGACAGCTCATGAATCTTACGTGAAAGCAAAGGAATATCAGAAAGCAATCGATCTACTGCTGGAAGTTGCCGGTACTAAGACAGATATTGAGCAAGTATATACATGCTATTACACTGCCTGGCAGATTGCGGAAGCTGATTCCATGATGAAGAATATCGATCAGGCAAAATCGATCAAGAACGCATTTATTGCCAGATATCCAGGCAGCACCCAAGCCTATGACCTCACGATATCTAATGTTAAAACACAGGAATCCTTGGGAAGTTATTCTGATGCTGCGGAAGCTTATCTTGTTCTTCATGAACAAGCCAGAGCTAAAACAATCAACACCGGTGAAGACACTCCTGATGCATTGATGCTTAGTGCAATTGTGAATTTCAAGCAAGCCAAGAATGATGCCCGTTTGCTGGAGGTTATGAACCAATTTGTGGAACTGTATCCCAATCATAACCAAACTATACCTTTTATGGAATACATTGCAGACGATTATTATGCTAAAGGCGACACTCTTAAGTTCGAGCAATTTGCCAAGGCTATTTTTACCAAGGATAAAACTCAATCCTTACGTTACAAGCGTGTTGCCGACGTTAAACTATACAAACTGTGGTCTGCATTTGACATAGCCTACAAGAACTTGGATTACAACTCAGCTTTCAAGCATCGTGACGAATACAAGAAAGTAGAAGCAGCATATATTCGAGAAGGACTTACTTTCAATACTGTACAGGAGTATGCATACTTTGCAGCTGTGCAATCTGAATATGACAACATCCAGAAACGTATTACGTTTTTACGTAATTTCGATAATCAGCTAAATGCTCTTGATAAATCCAGCATCCTAACAGCATCTCCCGCAAGCCTGATTACCGTGAACGTAAACACTAAATGGCAGACTAATCTTGTTGCCGGGAATCGTAGAATACCCAATTTCAAAGCAGCTGTTAATGCCGAAGTGGCAAAAGTAACCAAGTTGTTAGACCAAGCGAATAAATCAGATTACGAATTAGACAACTCCCGCCGTCTTAGGGCTCAAAACCTCATTGCAAGGCTTTTCCAAAGAGGAGCTAGCGTGATAAACACTCAAGTAGGTTCCTATATAAAAATCAGCACAGAAGCAGCAGGATTCAGACAGCAGCATCAGGGAGATGCTTTAACAGCTCTCATTAATCAAGTTGCCTACCAGCAGAACAGTGATCTTACTGATGCCGAGTACACGATTCATATAAATGTATATAATCTTTATCAGATGGCTGGCTACACAGACATCTACACCCAAAGAAGCTTAGCCAGACTTCAAGAGTGGAAATCTGTGCCGGATTATAAGACTGATGAATATACCCTAAACCAGAGTTGGGTGCAGAAAATTGAAGGTTCAGGTTCAAACCTTAACTTACAGAGTGCCAAATCCCCTCAGGGAGTGAATCTTGGAATGGTTGATGTACCAGCTGGTAAAGAGCTTACTCTCACCAGAATGGTAACAACAAAGATTGCCCCTGAACTTGCTTTATTGCAGATCGTTTACCCCTTTGATATAGTAATCAGGCTAAATGGCACTGATATCACTCCGAGAGTGGTGCCTACCGATACTCTGGAAGCTGGGAAACCTATCACTACCCGTTATGCTTATCTATTACCTAAAGAAGCTTGGGCATCAGGACAAAACTTGGTAGAAATAAAAGCTCCCAACACAAGCCCCGATGCACAGAAACTTTATATGAATCTTCAGGTCTTTACCGACAAAAAGCAGCTCTCAGATTCTGTTCCTACCGAGACGGTAATGATATATTCAGGCACAAACTGGCGAGCGTTACAGGGTGGATCCGAAACCGAAACACAAAGTACCTCACCCGTTATTATTGCCCCCATCTTTGGTATTGATCCCACCAAGATTGACGGTATGGAAAATACACCTGCCAAACCAATCTGGATCAACGAAGAAGCGCAGATAAGCCCAGTAACCTTTGAAGTTGATTTTGATCTGGATACTGAGTTTAAAGAAGGGCTAATAGATCTCGTAGCACCCAGCACTGTTACTGTTTACGTTAATGGTACTGAGATAGCTTCAGAACTCGCTATGGACTACGACCAGGATCCATTCCAAGTTTATTCTTCTCAGGTTACCATAGATAAAAGCCATGTTACCACAGGTAAAAACACCCTTCGGTTTGTGGTTACCAACCCCACTCAATACCGTGGGTTTATTGCAGCAGTAAAGATTGTAAAAGCAGGTAAGGAGGAAATCCGATGAAGAAGTATATCCTACTATTGGTAATCCTTGGACTTGGCATTTGCGGTTTGGTGGCTCAAACGGCACCAGCAGGCGGATTTCGTAATGTTCAGTCCTATGTGGAAAAAGAAGCATTTACCATCGATCTAAAGGCTTTAATACCAGCTTCTGATGAGTTTAGACAGAAATCAGACACATATCAGAAAGCAGGTGTGTATAACTTCACTTTTAACAAAGAGTCCATGCGTGAGAATAGCGAAACACTACTAAATAAATGGCTGAAGGAGTCAAAATGAAAGCTAAACATATCATCCTCATTGTCATCACACTGTTAATGAGCCTTGGTTTCTTATTTGCCCAGGCTGCAGAAGAAGCTGCGGTACCCGCGGCAGCCCCTGCCACTGAATCACTAAACATTTTTACCGTGTTTATGAGCAGCGGAACTTGGGCGTACCCGATCTTATTAGTCTTTGTCATCGGTATCGTGTATGCCATAGCACGCTGGAATCAGCTTTACCGCAAGGAA
The DNA here is from genome assembly GCA_964430595.1 of uncultured Candidatus Cloacimonas sp. GTDB lineage: Bacteria > Cloacimonadota > Cloacimonadia > Cloacimonadales > Cloacimonadaceae > Cloacimonas. The sequence goes on along the minus strand of CAYSGM010000014.1, from coordinate 25,884 downwards.
AAGATCGATGCAGGCAAGTTCTATCTTAAACTACGTAATTACATCAAAAATGACCAGTTAGACGAAGCTGCCAAGATTTCAGAAAGCTATAAGGGAACCACCATGGGTTTCATCTTCTGGAGTGCATTGATGATCTTTAAAGAAGCCCGTAAGAGTGGAAAGAAAGGCGCAGAGCTCAGCCAATCCGTGCAGAACTCCGTGGAAGAATCTGTGCTTCAGACCGTGCATAATCTTGACGGTGGTCTTTTCTGGTTTGATACCCTTGCTCAGATAGCCACTTATCTTGGTCTTTTGGGGACAATCTGGGGCTTGCTGCAAGCTTTTACAGCTATGGCTGGTTTAACTGGTGCTGCACAGGGTGCTGCGCTCACCAACGGTATCAGACTTGCTATCGGAACTACCGCTCTTGGTTTGCTTGCTGCCATCCCTCTTACCCTTATAAAAGGTTGGCTGTTTACCAGAGCTAACAAATTGATCAGCGACATCGACGAATTTAGCGTAAAATTAATCAACACTATTAACAACACAATAAAGGATTAAGCCATGGCACGTTATCGGCCTTCCGCAATGCGCCAACAAAAGGCACAGACTGCGCCCCAGGAACCAAACCTGGTGCCTATCATGAACCTGTTCCTCACCATCATCCCATTTATGTTGATGTTTGTGGTGATCTCTCAGGTAGCCTTAGTTGCGCTCAATTTCTCGCAAGGGGAGGGCGGTGGTGGTAGTTCGGGCGGTGGCGGTGGCGGAAAAGATATCGAGAAAGTAGAAATCATCATTCTCGATGATGCCTATGCCAAGAAAAACCAATTTCTGGGTTTTGAAATCCGCGAGCCTGGGATGGATACCAAAATGCTTCCATCTATCAAAGAGAACTATAATTTTGTCGCCTTGGATGAACTCGTCAAGGAAATCAGAGCCCGAAAGGCAGACTTGATAGATATCACCGTCACAGTATATCCAAATGTCCTCTATGGAGATCTGATTAAAACGATAGACTTGTGTAAATCCAATGGATTCACACAAGTTCATTATAACCGCCCTATGGCAAGCTATTATTAAGGAGTTGGATCATGCAATTACAAGATAAAGTTAGCAGTTCCGACAAGATAAAGAAACGTGTTCGCAGAAAAGTAGAAGATGTAAAGGGATTGTCCATCACCTCTCTATTGGATGTTTTAACGATTATACTTGTGTTTTTGATCAAGAACGTTTCCACCGAATCAGTAAAGATCTCTTCCGAAAAGGATATCCGCTATCCTACTACAATAACAAACGACCTCTTAAGAGAGAAAGCGGAAGCTACTCCGGTTAAGATTTTTACCGATAGAATCATACTTGGGAATGAAAGCGTGAATTTCGGCAGCCCCAAAGAACTGCTTGAGAATCCCGAAAAACGCAAGGCAATTTTTCAGTTTCTGGAAATGGAAGCCACCGCCATATATAAAAACAACCCAAGTGATGTGGAAGCATGTTTGATTGTTCAGGCAGATAACTTTATTCAATGCGAGTATGTCTCTGAGATAGTTAAAATCGGCACTTCTGTTGGCTACACACATATCTATTTCGCCACTCTTGAAGATCCCGACTGGCTGAAAAAAGAAATCGCATCTACACAGTAGGAGGAGGTAATATGGCTAAACTGTTAAACATGAAATTGAACTATAAAGGCAAAGCACTGGATTTCGTGCGTCAAGGCAAGGATATCAAGAAGAAGTTCTTTATAGGATCAAACAAATACATCTTCTGGCAGATACTTGATCCCAATTTCCCTGATAAGCATTTGTTAGTTACTGAGAAAGGGAATCAGTATTACATGCAGCTTCCTCCCGGATCAAAGCTAAGCTGCTCGAAAGACGGTAATGCTGTGGATAGCTCCTATCTTACGCAGAACAACATCCTGCATGGTACTGAGCTTCAATTGCGTCCTGATATGACTGGAACAGTTGCAATCGCCCCCGAGTGGGAGATCAGCTACGAATTCAAGGAACCATGGGTATCTGTCCTAACTCCTGAAGAAAAGCAAATTGTGGCGCAGTATGCGAGGTTCTCCGAGCCTACTGCTATGGAGCGGTTCAACCGCAACTTAATGCTGCTGTTTGTGTTTCTTACCTTGGTATTTATCTTGCTCTTCGATCTTGTGCTGAAACCTACTGAGACCTTCGATACTACCTTGGAAGAGAAACTTGCCACCTTGCAGAAGGCGGAGTTAGTCCGCGTAGATCAAGCCAAAATCGAGGGCAGCACTTTTGAGGATCAACAAGAAAGCGGAACTGAACCGGAAGCAGCACCTGCTGCCACACCAGCGGTCACAGGAACGCCCGCATCAGCAGGGACTACCGGTGGCACAGCTATGAATGCAGGCTCGATGTTTGGCATAGGCGATTTTGATCCCAATGCCACATCTTCAGCCCCAACGATTCGGGTAGCTACTCTCACAGAGGGTTTTGCAGCGTCCCGTCCCGGTGGTAAAAGCGGTGGTGGAGGTCCAGGCAGTGGACCCGGTGGAGGACATGGTGCAGGTGGTGGTTATACTACCTCATTCGATCCTAATGCAACTGTGGGATTTTCCAGCGACATCGGTAAGATTGCAACCAATGCTCCCTCTGTTGGTGGTTCAAGTATAAAGCCAAAAGCAGGTTCGTTCGTTAATGTTGCCGGAGACCTTCGTAAGCTTGCTCCCAGCGGAGTAGCTTTCGGACAGACTGCCGGCACAAATAAACTTGTTTCCAGCTTTAAGAGCAAGAATGTGGCTCAAGTATCCGAATCCAGCATCCAAGCTGCAGCTCCCGAAGCCAGAGCTCGCTATGAAACTATCGGCTCAACTGTTAAAGCACGTCAGAGCCAGATTGCTTCAATATACACTAAATACAATGCAATCCTTCCCTTTTCCGGTAGTGTTTCGATTCGTTTGTTAATCGCGGCAAATGGTCAGGTTCAATCTGCCATTCTCACGCCCAACGGTCAAATGCCTGAAGAATTCCTAACGGAAGTGAAAAACCTGTGTGAAAGCTGGTCTTTCAATGTGAAAGATGAAAGTGACTACACCTTCACTCAGAGATTCCGTAAAAGTTAACTACTAACCTACTCTAATCATAGAAGCTCCGTTTTCGCGGAGCTTTTTTTATCCCCAGCATCCTTGCTTGCCAGAGCAGAGCCGGAGGGGATCTGGCCATGATCTCACCATGATATATCCCGGTGAGATCATGGTGAACCCCCTTGCGAATCACGAGCGGAAGTGTAAGTAAGATGTAAACACGCAACAGACGAGAAGTCTGATATTCCGATCGTAGTATCGCACGTCCCGTGTGATCCAGCAGAAGCATTTCGGATAAGATGGTAACTATCTACAGCTTGATGTGAACGCAACAGACGAGACGTCAGTAACTACGGGAAGACGTCTGTTTTTCCGGGGCGGCTGTTGTCCCGATTGAGGAGAAAACTAGCTAAAGTTATTGACAAGCAAGCTGCGAACGGATATCTGTGATTCATGAAGTATTATGTAATTCATCTGCCTTTTGGGATCAACAAGGAATTAGTTTATAGCACTCCAGCATCAATCGCTGAAGGAGCAAGGGTCTTGGTTAGTTTATCCTCCAAGCTCTGCCTGGGTATATGCGGTAAAGAAAGACAGGTGGACAGCAGTGCAAAGATAAACTACAAATGCGTGGAAGAAGTGTTGGACACCTCTTCTATCCTCCCCCCGGAGCTGCTGAAACTGGCAGAGTGGATGTCAGAATACTATTGCTGCCCCGTGGGGAAAGCCATTTTTGCCATGTTGCCGTCCATGATGCAGCCGGAGCTTGATGCTTCGGTAAAATGGATTGGAGAAACCGTCCCGACGGAATTTGCCAAGCTGCATGAAGCACTCAAGAAGGAAGACAGCATGAACCTTACGCAGCTAAGGAAGCTGCTTCCCGCTTATCCGCTGTATCGAAGGATCGAAGAAGCGGAAGAACAATCCCTGGTATTGATAGAGCGCAAACTGAACCATAGAGATAAACCCAAAGTTGCAAACTACATTGTCCCTACTGAGATGGATTTTGATGCGGATTCCCTGCCTTTAAAACAAAGAGAGGCATGGGAACTGATCCGCATAGAGCAACATGCCTTTCCGATGGCGAACATCAGCTCAGTTGTGTCCTATGCATCCCTTAAAGCTTTGGTGAAGAAGGACATAATCCGGATCGAATCCCGCCGCTGTGATCCCGAAACAATGCTGTATGATAGTGTGGCGGTTCCCAAAGAAATCACTCTAAACGCTGCTCAGAAGCAAGCAATAACCGATATTGCCTCCGGATACGACAAGTTTAACGTAAACCTGCTGTTTGGCATCACCGGTAGCGGTAAGACAGAGGTTTATATAGAGGTTATCCGCCGCTACCTGGAATGTGGGCGCAGCGTGATCTTCCTGATCCCGGAAATTGCCCTCACTCCCCAGATGGTGGAACGCTTTCAAGGCAGCTTCGGCAATACCCTTGCCATTCAGCACAGCCAGCTAAGCGAGAAAGACAGATTCCGGCAGTGGCAAATGATTGTGCGGGGAGAGAAGAAGATAATCATCGGAGCGCGGAGTGCTGTCTTCGCCCCTGTTCCCAATTTGGGTTTGATTGTGATTGATGAAGAACATGAGGGCACATACAAACAGGATAACATCCCGCGATATCACGGCAGGGATGTTAGCATTGTGCGAGCCAAGATGCATAACGCACAGGTGATCTTGGGTAGCGCAACCCCTGCACTGGAATCCTGGAATAATGCCCTAAACGGCAAATACAAGCTCCTGAAGCTGGAATCCCGCCCGCTGGACTACAACTTGCCTGAGGTGAAGATTGTAGATCTGCGGGATGAATATGATCACGACCTGATCTCCCCCACTCTGCTGGATGCCATAGACCAAAGATTACAAAAGCAAGAGCAAGTGATACTGTTTCAGAACCGACGAGGCTATTCATCTTACATGCAATGCCTGAAATGCGGGAAACTGGTAACCTGCAGCCAGTGCGAGATCAGCATGTCCTACCACCGTGATAAGGAAGAAATGCAGTGCCATTACTGTGGAACAAGCCGTCCCAGCCCACGCAAATGCCCGGAGTGCGGGAGTTACAGCTTCTCCTATGGCGCACCGGGAACCCAGAAACTGGAGCAGACCCTTAAGATTCTGTTTCCTGAAGCTAAAATACTGCGCATGGATTCCGATTCAGCCAGAAAACGTGATACCTATAAAACCATGTATAACCGCATGAAGAAGCGGGAGGTGGATATCCTGCTGGGCACGCAGATGATATCGAAGGGCTTGGACTTCCCGGAAGTAACTCTGGTAGGGATTGTAATGGCTGATATCAGCTTGAATGTGCCGGATTTCCGAGCAGCGGAGCGCACGTTTCAATTGCTCACGCAGGTAGCAGGACGCTCTGGGCGCGGAACCAAAGCCGGTGAGGTGATTATCCAAACCTACAATCCGGAGCATTATGCTATCCAGGCTGCAAGCCGTCAGGACTTCCCCTGGTTTGTGGCAGAGGAAATGGGGCATCGAAAGCAGCTTTATTATCCACCTTATTACAGGCTGGCAAGAATTGTGTATCAGTGTGCGGATTTGGATTTGCTTAAACAGGAAATGAGAGGTTTGGAGACAGCAAAGCAGTTACTGCTAAAGAACTTTAAGCTCCCTGAGTTGCTACTTTTGGGACCCTCACCTGCCCCCTTTAGCAAGATTAGTAACTTTTACAGGTATCACTTCATTTTAAAAGGGCTGAATGCAGAGGTTATCCACCGGGCACTGGATTTGATTGAGGGGCTTAATAAATGTCCCACAGCAGTTACATCTCAAGTGGATGTTGATCCGGTGTCGCTGATGTAAGGGCTAGACATCTATCAGCGGGGTGTGCCTGTCTTGCATCGCAACTAAGAGATTTATATCGCTGCGAACGCTTTCCAGATAGTTCCGCATGGTGCTTACCGCCAGAGATGGGTCGTTATTAATCTCACTTAGATGGGCAAGAATCAGGTTCTTCAATCCCGGATGCAGGACACTGGAAAGCAAACCTACTGCCTGGATATTGGATAGATGCCCATGCGCGCTGCGAATCCGCTGTTTTGGATGCCAATCGTAGGGTCCGTTCATAAGCATGGTCTCATCGTGATTGCTTTCCAGGATAAGTGTGCTGGCACCTGAGAGCTTTAACACACTAAGCTGAGATGGATAGCCAAGGTCTGTGGCTACGCCAAGCTTTTTGTGGGGTTCATGGGTGGGATAAAAGCAGAAATTACAACCCTCAGCAGCGTCGTGGGAGGCGGCAAAGGCTTCTATCGTGATATCCCCAACCGTGAATGTGCTACCGGTTTGGAATACATTGATCCTGTCCCGCACGTTGCCAATACGATCTCCACAATAGGCAAGCGTGGGGCGGTTCAGCATCACTGGGATCTGGAGCTTGCGCGATACTGCACCTACGCTGCGGGTATGATCGCCATGTTCATGGCTAACCACTACGGCTGCAAGTTTATAGGGATTGATCTGTAGTGCTTCCATGGCTTCGAAAATACGACGCATACTGATACCGGCATCCAGCAATATTGCCGTGGACGAGGTTTGCACCAGGACGCAGTTTCCCTTACTGCCACTGGCAATCACGGTGGTTTGAAACATTACAGGGGTCTGAATATCTTGTAATAGCGGTTGTTCAGGCGATCAAACTCCGTCCATACGGCTGTTGGCGGAGCTGCATCCACAAGCTGTGCCACTCCCACGGTTTGGGCATCCAAATTGTCGCATAGGTGCAACAACACGGCTTCCAGAGTTTGAGGAAGGCGCACGGATGCTTTCTCATACTCGCCGTGATGCGCTAAGATAAGGTGACGGAGGTTCAATAATAACTCCGCAGGGAAACCCGGGATGCGAGATGCGGTCTCGCATACTAACTGATCCGAGAGGCTTAAATGCCCTACCAATCTGCCAATATCGGAGAACTCTATATTGGTCTTGCCTTCATATTCGGTTACCTTTGCCACATCGTGCAACAGGGCACCGCTAAGTAGCAAATCGTAGTTCACAGGATACATGCTGGAGGCGAATTCGCACAAAGCTGCCACTGATATGCTATGCTCGATGAGACCGTGCACGTAGTTATGATGCCAACCCTTTGCGGCTGGCGCATTAAGGTAACGGGAAAAGAAGTCTTTATCATCAAAGATAAGGTGCAGCAGCTTGTTCAGGTGTTCCTGCTCGATCTTATCAATGAAAGCAAAGAAGCGTTCTGCCAGAATCTCTGGGGCAATCTTGCTGCGGGCAAGGAAATCCTCAATATTGTATTCGGATTTGTCGGCAAAGCGCAGCTTGGTGATGGAGACCTGTGTCTGTCCCTTGAAGTTTACTACATTGCCTTGTATCTTTACTACATCCCCGGCATCGAATTGGTCTGAGATTTTCTTGGCTTCTTTCCATACATTGGCAGCAATAGAACCACTGCGGTCTTGCAGTTTCAGGCGGATGAATTGCTCAATCTTGCCGTCACGAAGCTCCTTCTCTGCTACCAGATAGAAGCCGATAATTTCTTCACCCACGTGTTGGTGAAGCTCTGAGATAGGGGTTTGGTTATCCATAATTTTCTACTTTATATAGCTTATTTTAATCGTCTGTTTATGTTGCCCGTCAGCGGATTCACTTCTGATAAAATACAGCCCGGTGGAGGTAAATACGCTTGCAGGAAGCACGGTGTTAGCATTCTGTGCCCTACCCTTCCATATGCACTGCCCGCGCAGGTTATATACACTTATAGATGAATGCTCCGGCATACCGGTAAGCTTGATAAAGTTACCGCTCCGTAGAGGATTGGGAGAGGCTTTTAGGGACAAAGCCGGTGCCAGCACATCATCCTGAAGGCTGCTTGCGGTAAGGTTAAAGCTGCTGTTATTCGCATAGTGAATAAGCCCACCCTGTTTGTCTTGCAGCCAGTAGTAAATCCTGTAATTGGACTGTAAATTTTCCATGGTTAGATTAACCAAACTCATGTTGTAATTCTTGTTAGCGACAGCACCGGAGTTCAAGGTGTTGTTAATCGTATCCGCAAAGGCAATCCAGCGGTCAAACACGTAACGCTGATGACTATCCAGGGATACCTTCTTGAACAATCCGACAAAGAAGCGGGAGTTAGTAACCGGGTTTATCGTGGCTAATGTATAAAGCTGGGTATTTGCATTGTTTAACTGAATGCTGATGGATAGGTTCTCGCTAGTTGTGGCTTCCGTTAAAGTGCAAGTAGCGCTACTGATAAAACTACGCCTGGCTTTAGCGATGGTAACCGCAGCCTGATACTTGCTTAGATAATCTGCCTCATTGAAGCCCAGGATGCGATCCTTACCTGAAACAGCAGTTGTGGGCGTAGCATTAAAACCATACCATGTATAACGTTGGTATGCGCCAAGGTTCGAGAGAGTATCAGCAAGATTGGGATAATATATCAGGGGGTGAACATTGGCTTGGGAATAGCTATCCTGGATCCCGCATATGGCAGTAGTGGTGTTATAGCGCAGGAAGCTTTCCACGGGAACGGTAGGATAGCCGTAAGCAAACACGGATAGGTATTTACCGATTGTATTATTCGCAAGTGTGGTGTCAGATTCGGCAACAGAGCTGGTAAGGGTAGCTTGCATACGCAATTGCATGCCGGAAGTGGGCATCGCTATGCTGTAATCCTGATAACCCGGGGCAAGCACTTCAAACAGGGTTTGGGGCATGATAGTCTCTGATATCGTAATAGTTCTATGAACACGGTAATCAGTAACCGGGGCGGTAATTTCCAGGACTATCTGGGCATCAGTAACGGGAAGATTTGAATGGTTATAAATGCTGAAGATCGGCTTGGCAGATTCGCGCGGACGCAGATTCCCGGTAAGATCAAAGCTTACAAGTTGCAAATCCGGAGTGTCCAGGTTAAAATTACCCAACAAGCCAAACAGGAGTTCGCAATTGAAGCCTGCCGTAGAGAAGCTTTGAAAGTATGGCGTTATAGCGTTTGTATTTAGATAATAGCTGTGAGTGCCATCCCCATTGGAAGCCCCAACATAGCGTGATGAGAAGTTCGTGTTGTAATCTACCACTAGCCAAACTACTTCTGCCTGCACGGTTTGAGGGAATGGAATATCAAGTACATTAGAGGATACAGCCCTACGTGCTGAGGTTATAAACTGGGAGGGCATGGCATTAGCTTCGCTGTATAGCGACACGGTTACAGAATCCCCAATATTCGGAAAATAAAGGCGTGCTTTCTGGATGGAGAAGCTACAGTTTGCCACGTTTGGATATGCAGAGCGAAAGTTGAAGCGCACTGCCCACTTATTTGCTCCATACAGGTGGTAATCTACCGTAGAACCATGGTGTCCGAAATAGCTCTCGCGAGTGGCTTCGGGAAACATGGCTTCTCCACTTGCCGGAATCCTTACAAGCTGGCTCTCAATGGCGTGAACCATCAGGAGAGCGGCAAGAAAGATTAATACAAGCAGTGCTCTGCGGGTGCTCAAACCTCACCTCCGCCTATAATGCTTTCCGCCAGGGATAAATCCAGATTCATGGCTGCAATTAGCTCTTCCACGCTGCTAAACATCCTTTCCTCCCGCAGGTAACGTATAAGTTCCAGCTCCATATAGCGGTGGTAAATATCTCCTGTAAACCCAAGGATATGGGTCTCGATTTCCACCACACCGCTATGTTTCACAGTTGGGCTGCTGCCTATATTTGTCAATCCAAAAAACATGCCTTCCTCCAGATGCACCCTGCTAAGGTAAATACCCTCGCGTGGGATAAGCTGATGTGGATTGGCTAGGATAAGATTTGCGGTAGGAAAGCCAAAGTCACGTCCCCTGCCAATGCCTTGCCCCACCTCGCCAAGCAGTCTGTATGGCTTGCCCAAAAGGTGATTTGCGGTTAGGATATCACCCTGTGCCAGCAGCTCTCTGATCATGCTGCTGCTGATGGGAGCACCATTATATTCTAAGGGCTCTACATACTCCACATTAAATCCATATCTATCCGCATGCTGGAGTAGGAAATGGTAATCCCCGGTGCGCTTATAACCAAAATGCGAATCATAGCCCATCACGATCAGTTTCGGCTGCCAAACAGGCATAATGTATTCATCCAAGAACTGTGATGCAGGTATCTTGGCAAACTCACTTGTAAAATTAAGCAGCTCTACCTTGTCTATCCCAAGGGAATAAAGCCGGCGCTGCTTTAGCGCGGAAGGACATAACACCCTGGGCTTGGCATGTGCTTTGAGGGTGAAGGCAGGATGGTCTGTATAGCTAAGCACCACACTTTGAAGGGCTTCGGTATGCGCTGCCTCAATCATACGTGCCAGCAGCTTCTGGTGTCCAAGGTGAATTCCGTCAAAGTTTCCGATGGTTAAAACGCTGTGGCTCACCATTTCAGCACTATGGTCGGATGAATGGTTTTGTTTGCTGCTTCGCCGATAGCAAGCAAGTTTCCTTGTAGGTCATAAAGGGTGCAGGTAGGGCAAGTGATAGTAAAACCTATGGGCAAGCTTATATCACCGCCATTCTCCACTAACTTCGCTTGTTCGCTATCCAGCTCCAAAAAGGTAAAACGGCTAAGCACCATTCTGGGAGATAGCAGGTATTGTTTCCAGTTCTCAGAGGTCAGAACCTCCAAGGGAACCGCCTGGTTGATATCTATACATCCTATAGCCTCGCGCCGAAGCTGAATCGTGTAGCCAAGTGTGCCTATCTGCTGCGCAATCCACTCGCTTAAGCTACGGATGTAGGTGCCTTTGGAAACCGTACAGCGGTAAGATAACTGTGCTTCAGAGTTAAGGGGTTCGCCATTCTCATTAAGGATAACCTGGAAAGAACTAATCTCAGTAGGGCGAACCGGCATCTCCATTTCCACCCCGGAGCGCGCCAGAGCATAAGCCCTCTTTCCATCAAGCTTGATCGCCGAATAAGCAGGGACAGGAAGCTCGGATAGCTCCAGTGCTAATCGTTCCAGATTTTTTATGTCCAGTGGCTCTTGGCTTATATCTGCACTTTCGATCACGCTGCCTTCCGTGTCTCCAGTTTCGGTTCTTCCCCCCAATTGGATAGTGGCGCAGTAGATTTTGCTTTCCGATTCCACAAATTTTGCCAAGCGTGTGTATGAACCAATACAGCACACCAGCAATCCTGTGGCAAAAGGATCCAAAGTCCCGCTGTGCCCTATCTTTCGGATGCCCGTAACTTTGCGCAAGCGACGGATCACATCGAAGGACGAAATCCCCGCAGGTTTATCTATGGCAATGAAGCCGGATAGATCAGTGTGTGTTTTGCTCATATTCCTTGATTGCTGCTTCGAAATCCTTCATCAGCATCGCCTGGATATCTTCCCTATTACCAGTAATTGTGCAACCCGAGGCTTGTCGGTGCCCACCTCCGCCATAGCGTGTCGCTATCTTATTCACATCCAGCACCACCGAGCGCAAGCTTAGTTTGAACAAGCCCGGTGCGTCCTCGCGCAAATACATAATGGCATCCAGTCCGTTCACACCTTGCACCCAACGGGTGATATTCATCACGCTGTCGGGATTCAAGTTATTGCGCTGCATCATCTCCAGGGACGAGAACATCGTAAGTAGCTTGCGGTTGAAATGCAGCTCTATGGTGGCAAGCGTCTCGCCCACATAGCGCATTTCCTCTGCCGCATGGTTCATAAAGAACTCCTTGTAAAGCACATGCGGTTTTATTCCCAGCTCGCACAAGTCTGCTGCAAGAGTATAAACAGCCTTATTTGTATTAGCATTGGCATAGTTATTTGTGTCATTCAGGATAGTAGTGTAGATGCAATCGCCTACGTATGACCTGTCCGCAGCAGCCAAGGCAAGAATCTGGGGCTTAAATAGCTGATAAATGATCGCCCCCACGGATACATAAGCCGGCTCGATGAAACTGATGTCCGCCGTAATCGCATTGCTCTCCACCATGTGATGATCAAGCAAAACTGTTGATGAAGCCAGCTCCACCAGTTTGCTCCGCTCGCCAAGCCTGTCGTAACTATTACAATCCAGGATGAACAGCAGGTTTGTGGTTAAAGCTAAGCCCGCAACATAAGTTCTCACATCGCATGCATCCATCAGGAAAGCATAACGGTTAAGATCGTCATCATCCGTGTAAATTACGCTTTCTTTCCCCAGACCAAGCAAAATCCTCTGCAACGCCAGTGCGGCACAAAAGCCATCTCCATCCGGGTTTACGTGTGTGGTGATGGTTATCTTTCCAGCTCTTGAGATCATGCCCAGAATG
>CAYSGM010000014.1:12808-13586 GCA_964430595.1 uncultured Candidatus Cloacimonas sp. | reverse complement strand
GTCGTTTGCTATACTTTTCATTTTATCCTTCCGCTTAAGTGACGGCACTATTTTCTTACCTCCCTTGCTGGCATTGCCCTATCATTGCCCACCCATTGCCCTCTTTGTGGGGAATGGGTGGGCAATGATAGAGGTAAGGAAGCAAGGAGGACGCATCTTGCGGTCTTGGTTTCGTTAGTCCTGATTAAAGCTAAAAATAATCGCCACGAAGGGCGATTATACATTAGTTGATAAGGCAAAAGCAACTGTAAGAGCAAGGACTATCTACTAATCCTCGTCATCCTCGTCGTCTTCAAAATCTTCGTAGTCGTCTTCTTCCTCATCGAAGTCAAAGTAGTCATCATCGTCCAGATAATCGTCTATGTCGATATCCGGATCATAATCTGCATCATCACTGTAATCGTCTTTAAGGGTAGCGAGGAGAGTATCCATCTTCTCTGCACGGTCTTCGGTTTCATCATAGAAGAAAGACAATTCCGGTATGGTTCTCATAAGTTGTGCTCCTGCAATTTGTTTTTTTAGGAAGCCAGATGATTTTATCAGCAGTTCCCTGATTTTATCGTGGCTGGCGTGGTTATTGTAATGAGAAAAATATAGCTTGGCATAGCGGAGGTCTTTTGACAGAATCACATCCGTGATCTGCACCCAGCTAAGCTTGGGATCATTTATCTGTTGTGAGAGAGCGATATTGAATATCTTCTTAAGCTCTTCCTGCAACCTGGGAATACGAAAGGATTTCATTATAGCTTCTTTGCAACCTGCTGTATTGTATATGCTT
>CAYSGM010000014.1:0-12798 GCA_964430595.1 uncultured Candidatus Cloacimonas sp. | reverse complement strand
CTTCCAGGACGTCACCTTCCTTGATATCGGAATAGGTGGCAAGTGAAAGTCCACAGTCCGTTCCGGCACGCACTTCTTTTACGTCATCGGAGTAGTGCTTCAAAGATGATAGGCTATCCTCGATAATCATTACATCGTTGCGGTAAAGCCTTACCTTGCATTTGGATTGGATAATACCGCGGTCAACCTGACAGCCCGCAATAGTGCCAAGCTTCTTAATCTTGAACACTTGCTTCACAGTGGCAGAACCGATCACGGTTTCTTCAAAATCCGGTTTCAGCATCCCCTCAAGCGAGGTGCGAATATCATCAATAGCGTCGTAAATAACCTGATACAGCTTAATCTCCACGCCTTCATCCTCGGCAAGCTTGCGAGCTAATTGGCTGGCACGAACATGGAAGCCGATGATAATAGCATCTGAAGCCGAAGCCAAAGAGACGTCCGCTTCATTGATACCACCCACGCTTTTGTGAATAATGTTTACGCTTACTTCGCTGTTGGAAATCTTTTGGAACGAATCTGCAAGTGCCTCGGCAGAGCCATCGGTATCTGTTTTCAGGATGATATTCAACACATTGATCTGGTCTTCCTTAATACGGGCAAAGATATTCTGCAAAGAGGATTTGTTCTGATACTTCTCCCGTTCCAGGCGTATCTGCTGACGCTCGGTACTAATGCTCCGGGCGGTTCTCTCGCTATCAACCTGGTTCAGCATGTCACCCGCTTTGGGTGCATCGGAAAGACCGTATATCCGTGCTACATCGGAAGGATAGAGTATTTTAATCTCTCCCCCGCGCTCGTTTTCCATCTTACGGATTCTACCATGAACAGCACCGCAAACCACGATGTCCCCACGCCTGAGGGTTCCTTCTTTCATCAGCACGGTAGCAGCAGCACCCATACGAGGGTCTTTTTGGGATTCTATCACAATGGCTGCGCCGGGTACTTCATGCTTAGCTTTCAGCTCCAGCATTTCTGCCGTTAGCAAGATCACTTCGATAAGATTCAGTATCCCTTCTCCGGTTACTACAGAAGTTTTGCACCAAGGCACATCACCGCCATATTGCTCCAGATATACGCCCATTTCCAAAAGCTGAGCAATGGTTCTGTCTATATTGGCAGAAGGAAGGTCTATTTTGTTAATGGCGATTATAAGTGCCACTCCGGCAGCTCTGGCATGATCTATGGCTTCCTTGGTTTGGGGTTTCACCCCTTCCGAGGCAGCCACAACGATTACGGCAATATCGGTTACGTTAGCACCACGAGCACGCATAGCTGTGAAAGCTTCATGACCGGGAGTATCTAAGAAAGTTATCTTATGTTTGTTTATCTCAATCTGGTATGCGCCTATGTGCTGGGTTATCCCGCCGGATTCACCTGCAACGATATTCTCGCTGCGGATGTAATCCAAAATAGAGGTCTTGCCATGATCCACGTGACCCATAATGGTAACCACAGGAGCACGGCTTTCGTCAAATACATCACTGTAGGTTTCGCGTTCTTTATCGATGATATCCACGCCGTATTCATCTTCAAAGCGGAATTCAACCTTGAATTCGTCGCAGATCATTTCCAGCGAATCCTTGTCCAACCGCTGGTTCATCGTTACCAACTGACCCATCATAAAGAACTTGGAGATAATCTCGGAAGCGGATACATTCATTATCTTAGCCAGTTCGCTTACCGAAGTATATTCCCGAATCACTATCTCGCTGCCGTGATCCACCACGCTCTGAGCTTCACGGTGGTATTTCTTACGCTTAGAGGTCTTCTGAAGAGTTTTCTTGATATTACGGCTGATGGCAGCTTCATCTATTTCCACCGGCTCCGGTACGCTTTGTTTCACTTTCTTGGTGCTGGTGATTATCGCTTTTTTGTGTTTACTCTTATCGCCTAATTCTTCATGGTTTACCTTCACCTTGCCGAATTGCTTTTGTTCCAAAGGCTTCTTCAGTTCAGTAGCGGCTGGTGCAATCGGTTTGGGTGGAGGTGTTCCATCCGGACGCTTACGGTAATCCTGAGTAGGTCTGCGGGTATCAGGTCTTTGCTGAGATGGTTGGCTTGAGCGAGGCGCTTGGGTTCCGGGACGCAGCGTGGTTGTCGGTGTGGTGCGTGGAGGCGGAACAGCCTGTTGATATGGTGTTCTGCGGGTAGAGTAGTCCGGCTTGGTATCCAGGAACGATTTCGGCTTCTCGGCTACTGGCTGCACGGTTTCTTTCTTCTCGGTAACAATGTTCTCTACTTTAGGCTCGGATGCTTCTGGAACATCATCAGCAGGTAACTCAACAGGGATACTCACCGATTCCGGGATATTCTGTTCAGGAGCTGGTTCGGGAATATGCTCCTCTTGGGTAGCAATGGCTTCAGGTTTCGCTTTGGCAGCCTGGCGCATCTCTATCAAGCGTTTACGATCACGTTCCGCGCGCTTTTCTGCATCGATCTGTTCATTGTATTTCATGCGGATTTTTTCCGCAACTTCTGCTTCAATGAAGCTCATATGGCTTTTAACATTCACACCCAGAGCAGCCAGGTGCTTTTTTAACGCCATTGTGCTTATCTTCAGCTCTTTGGCAAGGTCATGAACACGTATCTGCAAAGCTTCCTCCACTATGCTTCCGCCTTCCAGTATTCCAATATCTTGGAGGCAAAATTCTTATCGCTAATCCCAAAAACTCCCGTTATCGGCAGTCCCAGGGCATAGCTTATCTCTTTCTGGCTACCCGTTAAAATAATCTTCACCGGGTTCGGGCTACTGCTATTGGTCTTAAGCAGGTTGTTCTGGGTGCGGATGGAAGTATCTTCCGCCACGATCAACAGCCTGATTATATGATGATTCAGTCCGCGTATGCAGGCATCCAGTCCGGAGACCAATTTCCCTGCTTTACGCGCAAACTGCATTAAATTTAGTATCCTAGCATCCATCTTAGTGCGCCTTGTGCTTTTTCTGATAACGCTTTCGCCACTTCTCCAATCCGGCATAACACTCCGGACTGGGGCACAGGTAATTCTTGCGCACGGCAACAATGCGTTGGGAATCAAACACGATTCCCCCGTTCATGATAAAGAAATTCAACAGCCCTTTCTGGTCAACCTTTTTCTTACACACCACACAGGTGCGGATGGGGTTATGATCGGCATGGCTGTTTTTATTCGGCATTAGAAATACTTCGCTGCTTCTTTCAGCTTTTCAGCCGTTTTCTGACCAAGGCTTTCAAGGTTGCAAAGCTCATCCACAGATGCCATAAACACATCTTGAACACTGGTATATCCGGCATTCCGCAGGGCTTCTGCGATCTTGGGGGTAACCCCATCCAGCTCGGTAACGTGGCTTATGGTGCGGCGTTCTTTTGCCATCTTCTCTTCGAATTCGGCTGTAGTGTAAATATCTATCTTCATACCGGTTAGCTTGGCAGCAAGCTTTACGTTTTTGCCTTGTTTGCCGATCGCCATCACTTTATCTGCATCTTCTACAATCACGCTGGCAGCATGGTTACGCTCGATTATAACCCGTTTCACACCGTTAACGCCGAGTGCGTTTTCGATCATCTTTTCCAGATCATCGTTGTAAACCACTATATCTATTTGCTCGCCGTGCAGCTCTTTACGGATGGAATCTATCCTGGTTCCCTTTGGTCCCACGCAAGCCACCACCGGATCAACCTTGGGATCGCTGGATTCCAGCTCCACTTTGGTGCGTATTCCCGGCTCACGGACTATCTTGCGTATCTTCAGGCTGGCATTGTAAATCTCAGGAATCTCAGCTTCAAAAAGCCTCTTCACAAATTCGGGATTAGTGCGCGAAAGCACCATGGTAACGCCGCCACCGCTGGCACGGATGTTCACGATATAGGCTTTGATATTATCGCCCACGCGGTAAAATTCGTTCTCAATCTGTTCATCCAGGGGGAGCAGGGCATCGGTGTAGCCAATATCCACCCGGTAACCACCGTTGTTTTCGTCTATGGCTTTAATCTTGCCGGTTACGATGGTATGCTTTTGCTTGTTAAAATCATTCTGAATCTTCTCATCTTCCAGGTGACGGATTCTATCCTGATTATCTTCTGAGCGGTCTTTACCAATTTTGGCTCGAATTCATGTAAGGACATGGTCTTCTCAATGTATTGTCCCAGAACGGCTTTGGCATCATATTCGCTTCTGGCATCGCCTAAGGATATCTGCCCCACGCCTTCTTCCACTTCCACTACCAAGCAATTGAACCTGGCTTTAATATTACCGCTAACGTCATCCACAAACACTTGCAGCTCCGCTTCCGGAGTAAGCTTCTTCAGAAGTGTGGAGTTAACCGCTTCCACGATAATCTCTTGGATTGCCACCGGATCAAGCTGCTTGATGGCAGCAAGCTTGGTTAATGCTTCCAGAATGTTGGCACTCATTCTTGTTCTCTCCCTTTGGGAATATCTAAATACACAGTCTTGGCTCGTGTGATCGCCTTGAATGGGATCTCTAACAGCACCCCGCGGTCATCCAGTGTGATAGTATCCTGATTCACTTCTACCAGCGAGCCCATGGTGGATTTCTTCTCTTCGCCATCATTCCATTGCACCGCCACTTTCTCTGTGATGGCGCTTACATAATGGCTTTTCAGCTTAAGCGGACGCTCTATCCCCGGTGAGGATACTTCCAGGTAATATCGCTCCGGGATGAGGTCAAAGGTCTCCAGTTCGTTGCCCAAGGCACGGCTGAAAGCAGCGCATTCATCCAGCAGAACCCCGCCGATTTTGGTGAGATAAACAGTTATAATCCGCCCCTTGCCACTCATTTTTTCGTCTATATCATAAACGGCTAAATGCATTTCCTGGCATATCTTCTTGGCAATCTCTTCGATCTGAACGCGGTAATACTCCATGTTTATCCTCTTTCTTTTATGTCTGCCGGGATGATATTTATCTACTCCCGACCGCAATAAAGCACCCATTTTACCTCAAAAAAAATAGCTATCCAATGTAGCTATCTGTCTCAGAGGCAACGTTTGCCATATCTGTTTAGCCGACAATTCCGTCAGCTTCTACGCTTGTAGCCATTCTTTTGGAACAGGGGTTTACGTCAAGCTAATTATTGGCAGACTGGTAAGTCTGGAGTCGAACCAACTAAGTCTGGAGTCGATCCGGTTTATACTATCTTCAGCTTTATAACTATCTCTTCCAACCGGATGGACTACAGCGTCACCTTTACCCGAAGAAGTTCACTAAGTCTGGAGTCGATCCGGTTTATACTATCTTCAGCTTTATTGCGATCTCTTCCAACCGGATGGACTACAGCGTCACCTTTGCCCGTTCATGTTCGCATCAACAAGTCTGGAGTCGATCCGGGTTATACTATCTTCAGCTTTATTGCGATCTCTTCCAACCGGATGGACTACAGCGTCACCTTTGCCCGTTCATGTTCGCTGTAGTCCATTTCGCCGCATAGTTAGTAATCAATTCAAAGTTAGCAATGGCGAAATCGACTCCAGACTCACTACTCCAGCCTCGCAGTTCCTTGTCCCTTGCTGTCCGAGACTGTGCTGCCCGGGAGCTGACCATGATCTCACCATGACTTATCATGGTGAGATCATGGTCAGCTCAGTTGCTAATCTGCCCCGACAAGCAAGAGAGCATCAGGCTAATCCGGACAAACAAAAAAAGACCCAGCCGAAGCCGGGTCTTTTTCTTTGCAAATCAGGGAGATTTGTCTGGGTTATTTCATTAGAACGGCTTTGCGAACGAAGCTGTCTTTGCCTGCCTGCATTTTGATATAATAGATGCCGGTGGAACATTCTTTGCCATTGTTGTCTGTACCGTTCCAGGTAAGTCTGTAATTATTGGGAGCCTGGACGCCCTTGCTTACTGTGCGAACCACCTGACCACGAGCATTGTAAATGGTGAAGTTCACATCGGTAGCAGTGGCTATGCCATAGCTGATTGTGGTGGTAGGATTGAATGGATTGGGAAATACAGACTTCAATTCAGTAACCAGGGGGACACCGGGAATGCCGGGGTTATCCTGATTAGTGTAATTGATTGAGGTGGGGCCATGCAAGGCACTATTGCCATCCATTTCCGCTACCTGTAACCAATAGTAATAGGTTCCCGGCTCCACTAAGCTGTTATCTGAGTAAACATAAGTTTGTTGCTGAGAGTTGTTGTTTGGCTCTATCAGGGCACTAATCAGTTCCGCATCGGCAACATCTTCGCTGTCGGCACGGAGAATGTAGAACCCGGTTAGATTGGTTTCAGTTTGGGTAACCCATAGCACGTTAACTTTGTTCTGCGAAGTGAGAATGGCGGAGAAGGAGGAAAGGACTACAGGTAGTGTTTCTTCATCCACATCCCAAGCTGGGAAAGACTGATATGTATCGCTTTGAGTCCAGCCATCCACGTCTCCGACAAGGGCAAGAATTTGGGCTGGAGTACCCGAGATTGCGGCAGTAGTATAAAAGACATTATCAATCCCTGAGCTGAACGCAATGGCTGTAGTTCCATCCGTCAAGCCTGTGGGTAAGTAGGTTGAATTTGAAGTTGTTGTACCTTCGGTAAGCCAAGAGGTTGTTGATAAAGCATATAAGAGAGTAGGCGAAGTACTTGCACCTTGATATGCAATAAGCTGGTCACCATCTACTGCAAACGCAGGGCTTCCAGAAGTAGTAACTGTCCCAGTCCCAGAAGTGACTGTCCAGGGAGTCCCAGCAGTAACAACAACAACTGTTCCTGCAGGAGAGTCTTTAACATCAGTCGGAGCAGTCCAGGTAACCGTTCCTTCTGTTGTTTTTAATGCAGTTCCATCCCATGCATTATCAGTAAATTTGATCTGAGTACCTTCTAAAATATCAACAAAAGTAACAAAGGCAAACTGGTCGGGAGTATCTGATTGGAAACCAATGATTGCTATATCACCAGGAGCCAAAACAGTCATAGATTTTGTAACAGCACTCGCTTGTGGAATTGTATCATTAGTCTTATAATCAATCCCGGTACCGCTGTTTGTGTAAGGATAAATCTTGAAATAGTACGTGGTTCCTGAATTCAAATCCGGGAATGTGTAGGTCTGGGTACCTTGGGTAACATTACGTACCAGAAGGTCGTTTGTTTCCGCTGTGCCATCTGAGGGGGGGGTTATTGAATCATATCCTATGTCGCTTCCCTTGATCAGATAGCCATCTGCAGTTGCATCCGTCCATGTTAAAGGAATGGTAGATACGGTAGTTGTCCCTGCCGCGAAACTAGTAACATGATTGGAAGGTTCTGTTTTAAGTGTTGTGAAAGTTACATCGTCACCATATGCTGTTCCGGCACTATTTATGGCATAAGCCCTGACATGATACAATTGATTGGCTGTTAAACTGGCTAAGGGGCTTGTATATGAACCTGTGCTACCAGCACCATTTGAATAAGTACTGTTTGAAGTAGTTGGATTGGAGGATGTTCCCCAACAAATCCCTCGATCAGAAATGGATGCGCCACCATCAGCAGTTACATTACCACCTCCTGAAGCAGCTATTGTAGTAATAGCAGTTATTGCAGTAGTAGTAACTGTTGGAAGCACAACACCGGAAGTAGTAGCCTGGCTCTTAGGGTTATCAGTTGCAGTAGAAGTTAAATATTTAGTAGTAGCACCGCTGCCGTTGTATTCATAAACTCTATACCAGTAGGTAGTGGATGCGGTAAGACCAGTAACAGGTACAGTATTACTACTGTTATTATAAACAACCTGTTCGCCACTGTTGTTCCAGGAATCATCGGCAGTAGGATCTGTACCATCTGTGGGGTTCGAGAAACTATTAGATGTATTCATGATTACAATGCGCTTAGACCCGTTTCCACTTGTCCAGTTAACTGTCATACCAGTCTGACCTACACTGCTGAACGTAATGCCGGAAGCTTGTGTTGTGGGGGCAGAAACACCACCAGATCCTGCAATAATCGATACATCGTCAATACCCAATGCTTGAGCATTGGAGGTAGTAGTTCCACTGGTTACAGAATAGTTCCAAGCTAAGTAAAGATCGCCCGAAACTGCAAGCGTTTGGGATAGTGTTTTGCTGGTGACACTGGAGGTAGCTCCAGGGGCACTTGCATAGCCGTCATTGCTTGCATCTCCACCAGCAAATGATGTTAGAAAGTCCGTTCCTGCAGATGTCCAAGAGCTTCCATTAGTTGAATAATACATTTGTATGGAAAATCCCGCAGCGTTCGTACCCATTCTATATTTCTCAACGTTATAGCTAATTGTGAAGCTTGGAATCTGAGCTGCACCATTGTTAGTGAGTTTGACATAAACGTTAACACTCTTTGAACTAGACTTTGACGATATGCCACCAACTGCTCTGTCTGTGGCGACATTATAAACTCCAGCACCATAATTATAGATGCCATTTGCTGCTGATGAACTCATACTGTTTCCGGCATACTGCTCAGTTGCACTAACTGCTGAAGAATAAGACCCAAGCGTACGGGCACTTGAATTCTTGTCAGCTTTCCAATCTGTTGGCAAGGTAGCAGTTTGCGTAGTTCCAATGCTAAAATCCTGAGTAACAGTGCCACCTGGAGCGATGTTTACAGCATACGCTACCATAACTGTCATGGCTATAATCAGCGTTGTTATTAAAAGCTTTGTCATAATTCCTCCCTGAATTACGGTAGTTATATTAGTTAAGTATATTTTAACCTTATGGGGGCACTATATTAGCGTGCCCAATTTTGGCAAGTTATTTTTTCATTAAATTCGTCGTGGGATGTTTGTTGCCATTGTATGGTGGTAAGTAGAAAGGTCAGCCTGCATTACCTGGTTGAGAATAAAACAGATTGTAATCCCAATTGCCCAGACAAGTCCAGTAGGGACGGTAGGTATTAGCGACGGGTTTGAACCCGGCGGAGGCGAACGGACATAGATAAGAGATTAGTCCCATCGGGACGGCAGGTGATGTTATGGTTAATTCCGGTTTCGCGAGTGGAACACAACAACACCTGTCGTCCCTACAGGACTAATTACTTAACACATACCTTTATATCCGCCGGGTTCAAACCCGTCGCTAATACCTTGCATCCCGATGGGATTTTGTGGGATGGTAAACACATTCTGCCTGGTTCTAAAACCCTGCATCCCGATGGGATTAAATGGGGGATATCTCAACATCTTAAACAGGTAGATATTTTGTATCGTATTCGATATTATGCTTCTTCAGGAATAGCTCATATTCATCGCGGGCAGACAATTGGCGATGATGCTCTTGCTGGTTTTCTATATAATTCTTCACTGCATCCAACGCACTATGCGAAACAGTGAATGCTCCGTAGCCAGCCTGCCAATAAAAGGTTCTGGGGAAAAGATGAACCTCATTCGCCCAATGGCTGGTATTGGCTTTGGTGAACTTGGCGAATTCTGACACCGAGTTTTCCGGATGCAGCCTAACCAACAGATGAATATGATCTTCCATACCATTAATGGCAATAACATAACTCTTCTTCTCTGCTGCGAGCTTAACCATGTACGGGAAGAGCCGTTCTTTTATATCCGTCATCAGAGCATTTTCCCTACCCTGAACGGAGTAGATGTAATGAACGTAAAGCTGCGTATAGCTATTTGCCATATCTTACTTAATTCGATCTCGCTTTCTTAATCAGGATGTTCCACGCACTTCGCCAGAAGTATATCCAGTCTGTAGAAATTGGTTTAGCAAGTTTGCGCAGGATATACTTACGTTCGGATTCCACGATTTCTTCGAAGCTCTTGGGCATATCTGCATAGAATGGTGGGACAAGCCCCGGTTTAACCTTCAAGCGTAGCTCCTGCATATCAGGCGGGTAGAGGCTGAAATAGTGCTCGCTTAAAGCTCTTACCCCAACTAAGGCAAGCTCGCCTTTGAAGAAGTTCAGAAACTGGGGCAATTCGTCAATCCACAATTTTCGGAGCACAGCACCCCAGGATGTAACCCTGAAATCATCGGCAAATTTGCCTCCTTCCTGCAAGGCATTGGTCTGATATACATAATCCTGTAAATACTCGCTGTAAGGGTGCATAGTGCGGAACTTTTTAACATAGATAATCTTCCCATCCTTGCCCTTACGTTTCAGACGAATCAGAGGACCGTAGGTGGGATTGGGGTCTGTGCGCGGTTCTTTAGTTTTCTTTAGGATAAAGTGCATTATGCCGTCTATTTCACGCTTATGGATCAATTCAAACCCGCAAAAATAGAAACGTCCCAATATCTCAGTTTCGGATAAAGCCCTGTTCTTACCTCTTGTAACGGCAAAGTACCAGCCCTGGAACATAGGTAGTTTTGGCAGAACCCTGCGAAATATAAAGTCAAAGAAATAGATTATAGAGCCGAGAAAATGGGTGTACCTGAAGTAAAATGATTTTCTGCGCTCTGTAATCGTCTCCCCATTGCAGATAAACACACCACCGTTTACTAGCAGGTCATTCACACGGATGAGATAGTAGTTTAGGCGACGAAAATCGTTTATTTTGTGCAGGTTTAGGAATATCTGCCGGCTCTCTGATGGCTCATTCTGGATGTTGAAGTATGTTTCGGAGTTTAATATCAGAGTTCCATCTTTGTGAAAGCGAGTAAGATCCAAAAAATCATTCAGAAAATCGAATAACTCAGGCTTATCCGCCAAATACTTATCCCAAAGAGGCAGCATGATGGAGTTTACGTCCACATCAAGAATCCACGGCAGGTAATACGGTTCATTGCTAATAATCGGTATTGCATCAGTGCGTTCAACGAAGAACTTTGCACTCTGTGATTCCTCTAATGCAGCAGATCTTGTAACCAATTTTGTGGATGCAAAGTTGGCATTTTCCCGGTGGAAACGGAAGGCATAATAAATGCTTAGGAAAACAAAGAGTTCCAGAGCAAAAGTGGTGAGGATGGTTCCAAACACGATGTAGCGGGAATAGTAAAACTTGCCAAAGAAGTACATCAGCCCCATAATCACGGCTATGGCAGAGAGATTGCACTTGAAGATCCGGCGAATGAAATCCATGGCATTGTGAATTGTACTGATGGAGAATTTCTCACCCCATGCACCTGCTCCAACCCAGATAATCACAAAGGGGATGAAACTGCGATAATAGGTTAGGATAATATGTTTTGTACCGGGACGAATCTTGGCAGCAAACAGAAATGCAAATACCACTATAGCGATGTCGAGAATAAACAGGGAGTACTTGGTGATTTTATACTTCATGTTAATAGACTAGAGATGAACAAGATTAATGGGATTATTGGGATTAAACTGTTTGATCTCGCTTTTATCTACGTTCATAAATGACTTACGTCTGATTTCTGGCTTAAGTCCAAAATTTAATAGCAATCCAACCTCTTTGTCAGTAGCCTTTAGATAGTTCTGTAACTGCAGCAAATGATCATTAACAAGTGCACTACTTGCTTTTAGTTCAATAATTACTATATCATCAATAATCAGGTCTGCAAAGTACTCACCCACGTGGATATCAAAATAGTAAACTTTGATCGGATACTGCCGTTCAACTTTATGCCCGTGAAGAAGCAGTTCATGGTGCAGAGCATTTTCATATACTTTTTCCAGAAAGCCATACCCCAGTTTGTTGTATACTTTATAGTAACAGGATATTATCTTATCTGTAAGATCTTTGTGTAATAGTTCAATCTCTCGTCCACTTTCCTGATCCATTGTATTCATACAAACCTCTTCCCAACAATTATCCGTTAAATCCTGTTTATCCTGTTCATCCCTAGTCTATTTGAAAAAATCCACCGTCCGTTCCAATCCTTCTCTGAAATCCACCTTAACCGTATATCCCAAAAGTGCCTTTGCCTTATCAATTCCCGCCAGTGAGTGTTTAACATCGCCCGCTCTATCTGTCTCAAAGCGTGGCTCTATGTTCTTGCCCAATATCTCATTAATCATCTGTACTAGATCAATGAGAGTATATCTTTGCCCACAAGCGATATTAATCACTTCACCGGCTGCCTTCTCCGCTGTGCAAGCTTGTATATTAGCCCAAACGTTATTCTCCACGAAAGTAAAGTCTCGGGACTGGCTTCCATCTCCAAAGATAACCGGTTCCTTATCCTGCATGATAAGCTTGATAAATTTGGGAATTACTGCGCTATATTGAGAAGTAGGATCCTGCCGGGGTCCAAACACGTTAAAATAGCGTAATGCCACAGTCTCTAACCCATAAAGCTGGTAAAACACCTGGCAATAACGCTCTTGCGCATACTTCGTTAAAGCATAGGGGGACATGGGGTTTATCGGCATAGTCTCCACTTTAGGTAAGGTTTCGCTATTCCCATATATCGAGGATGATGAAGCGCAAACTACACGCTTAACCCCAAATTCTTTAGCAGCTTCAAGGATGTTTAGCATGCCCAGGATATTCACATCGTTAGATGTGATGGGATCGTTTATTGAACGGGGTACAGATGGTAAGGCACCCTGATGCAGGATATAATCTACGCCTTTAACTGCTGCCCGTACAATATGAAAGCTACGCAGGTCCCCTTCTATCATGGTTAGATTGGGATTTTTCATCAATGGCAGGATATTTTCCCGTTTTCCTGTGGCAAAATTATCCAATACCCGAACTTCCTGCCCTTGTTTTAGCAGCTCATTAACAATGTTAGAGCCAATAAACCCGGCTCCACCGGTGACTAAATATTTCATCTTTCCTCTTCTATGTCTCTCACAGATTCCACTGATTTCACAGATTCTTTATTTTCAATTTACGTATTAATGTATCCATTCGCAATGAGTTTTATATTACTGTTAAGGTTAGTTGTGTGGATGTTGATTAACATTCCAATCTGTT